>PUMX01000172.1 GCA_003552485.1 Candidatus Hydrogenedentota bacterium | reverse complement strand
GGTTGGCGGCAAGGCGGTCGAGCGACGAGAACAAGGCTTGCGGCGATCCGTCCGTGACATAGCCGGTCTCGCCGTCAGCCACGAGTTCCGGCAGCATACCGCGATCGCTCGACACAACGGGAACGGCCAGGGCCATGGCCTCGCGGACAGTACGGCACGTGCCGTCGCTGCCCGGCACGAGGTAGACGAGCGCGTCGAAGGCTTTGAGCATGCCCACGTAGTTTGCGCCGTCGAGGAAGCCGGTGAAGTGGACGGCGTCTTCGAGGCCAAGCTCGCGGACGGGCTGCATACCGACCCGCTCCTGCTTCGAGCCGCGGCCAACCACGACGACGCGGGTTCGGGGCCGCGCGTCGACAAGCCAGCGCATGGCTTGCCAGAAATCTTCGTAGCGGCGATGCGTCTGCATACGCGCGACAATGCCGACGACGAAGGCGCCGGGGGGGATGTCCAACGAACGGCGGCCATCCGGGACTTCCCGGCTGGGATCGAAGCGTTCGAGGTCGATGGCCCCATCGACTATGGCCATGCGTTCACGCGGGAACGCAAAGGCCCGGGCATCGTGTTCAAAGGCGCGTTGCGAGGGTTCGACGAGGAAAGCGGTCTTTTCGAGCAGCGGCGCGACGCGTCTGGCGTTTGACAAACCCGCGCCCTCGTAGCTTGACCGGATTAACGGAACGCCAAGCTTCTGCGCCGCCGCAACGCCGATGCGGTGATCGTTTTCGAGGTGGCAATGGACGAGATCGCAGGGGTTTTCGCGGAGCCAAGCGTGGATGGCGCGGCCATCGAGCCAGTTCGTAAGCGGATTCCAATGCTTGTTTAGCGTGAAATCGAGCAGGGGATCGAGGCCCCGCGCGCGCGCCGTCTCGACAACCATATTGATCGATGCGCCGGTGTCCGGTTTGCAGGCGAACGTCACATCCACGCCAGCGTCTTTAAGGGCGGCGCACAGGTTCACCACGGGTTCGGCGGGGCCGGTCCACTTGCCGTTGCTAAATAGGTGGAGCACCCTCATGCCGCGGATTCGGAGGAGGGGGCTTCGTCGAACCGCACGGACACCAATTGCGACACGCCACGCTCTTGCATGGTGACGCCGTAGAGGGCGCCGGCGTGGGCCATGGTCTGCTTGTTGTGCGTGATGATGACGAACTGGCTGAGTTCACTGAACTCATCAAGGAGCGACAGGAATCGCCCGATGTTGGCGTCGTCGAGCGGCGCGTCGACTTCGTCAAGCACACAGAAGGGGCTGGGCTTGGCCTTGAAGATGCTGAAAAGCAGCGCGATCGAGGTGAGCGCCTTTTCGCCGCCGGAAAGCAACGCGATGGATTGCGGCTTCTTGCCGGGCGGCCGCGCTTCGATCTCGATGCCGCTCTCCAAGGGATCCTCTTCGTTGAGCAGATACACGCGCGCCTGGCCGCCGCCAAAGAGCTGACGGAAATAGTTGCGGAAGTTGTCGGACACGGCCTGGAACGTCGCAAGGAACATCTCACGGATAAGCTTGTCGCTGCGCGCGACGACAGACATCAGCGTTTCCTTGGCCTTTTCGAGGTCGGCGGCTTGGTTCGCCAGGAATTCGTGGCGGCGTTCGAGCGCTTCGTACTCTTCGATGGCGGTGAGGTTCACATCCCCCATGCGATGCAGCTTGCCGCGCAGGTCGTTGACGCGCTCCTCGCGCTCCTCGCGGCCGTATTCGTCAACGCCCACTTCGCTCTCGGGCAACGAGGCGAGCGTCAGTTCGTACTCCTCCCGAATCCGCTGCTGAAAATAGGCGATGCGGTCTTCGCGCTGGCGAAGGTCAAGCTCGAGTTGGTGCAGGCGCGCCTGGGCCTCCTTACTCACATCGCGCAATGACCGAAGCCGCTTTTCGAGGGCGTCGTTCTCGTCTAGCAGCTTCTGGCGCTCGTTTTCGGCCTCGTTCACCTTGACGCGCACTTCCTCGCGGCTTTCCGAAAGCGCCTTGGACCGCTCGACATTGTCGGCGATTTCCTTTTCCAGTTCGCCCTGCTTGTCGCGCAGTTCGCCGGCGAGGTTCACACGCCGCTCAGCCTCGTGTCGCGCGTTTTCCTCTTCGCGTTGCAGGCGCTGGGCCTCGCGAAGGGCTTCCTCGTATTGTTGCGTATGCTCGGCGATACGCACCCGCAAGTCCGCCAACTCGCCGCCAATGGCGGCCAAGCGTTGACGCGCCTGCGCAGCAGCCTCTTGGGCTTCGCTGATGTGGCCTTGTAACGTTTGCCCGGCGCCTTCAAGGGTGGTCATGCGGGCGAGCGCTTCCTCGCGTTTGGCAACCAGCGAGGCGCGCTGCTCCTGTAATTCTTGTTCCTGCGCAGTGAGGCTCTCGCCGGATTGCGCCAGATTGTCGAGTTCGGTGGTGTGCCGCGCAATGGCGACGCCAAGCTCATTGATAGTCTTGTGCAGCGCGGTTTCCTGCTCTTGCAAGTTCTTGACTTGCGCGCCCAGGTTCTGGATGGCGTCAGCCACTTCGCCGCGCTCATTGCCCAGGCGCGCCAGTTCCGCGTCAGCCTTGGCCACCTTTTCTTCGAGTTCCGTGATTTCGGCGCTGCGCCCTAGAAGCCCCCGGCTCTCATGACGGGTTCGCCCGCCTGTAACCGCGCCGGCGGAGGTGACCACTTCGCCGTCCAGCGTCACCAGCCGCGGAAAGCGCTTGACTTCCCGCGCGATGCGCACGGCGTCGTCGAGGGATTCCACAATGACGGTGCTGTGCAGCAAATACTCGACGGCGTTACGAATCTTCGGGTCGTACTCGACCTTGTCGATGGCTAAGCCGATAACGCCTTTTTGCCCGGCCAGCGCGCCGCTTTCGTCACGGACGCCGCCACGGATGATGTCGAGGGGCAGAAACGTGACGCGGCCCGCACGGTTATTCTTAAGGTAATTCACCGCGGTCTTGGCGGCGTCGGCGTCCTCGACCACGATGTTGTTGATAGCGCCGCCCAGCGCCGCCTCGATGGCGCGTTCGTAGCGCTTCTGCGTGGAAAGCAGATCGCCGGCGGGTCCCACGATGCCGTGCAGATTGCCTTTACCCTGATCATGGGCTTGCATCACAGCGCGCACGCCCGCGGCGAAACCCTCGTAGTTATCGCGCAGTTCGCGCAACGAGTTGAGCCGCGCTTCATGGCTGCTCTTCTGTTCGCGAAGGTTTTGCCAGCTTTCGTCGAGTTCGCGCAGGCGGGCGCCAGCTTCATTCTGGCGCGCCACGGCATCCTCGCGCTGCTTTTCGAGCGCGGCGAGCGCGTCTTGCTGACGCTGCTCTTCGGTCTGCGCGTGCTGCAATTGCTCGGCCAGCGCGCTGCGCCGTTCGTCTTCGGCGCTGCGCCGATCGTAGATGGCGTTGAGCTGCGCGTCCACGTGCTCGATATTCGCCCGCAAGGTTTCGGCTTCCGTTTGGATGCGGTTGCGGTCGTTGAGGCTGGCCAGCGCGTCCTGGCGCATCGCTTCATGGCGGGCGTCGGCCTCCTGCACCGCCTGCTGCGCTTCATCATGGGCCGCCTGCTTGGCCTCGAGTTCCGCGTTACTCGCCTCAATGGCCTGGTGCGTCGCGTTGGCCCTTTCCTGCGCTTCACGCGCGGCCTGAGCGGCTTGGTCCGCGCGTTGCAGGTGCTGCTCACGCTCGGTTTGCGCGTTAGCGGCCTGGTTCTCGTTGAACTCGATTTGCTGCCGCAGCAGAGCGATCTGGCGCTCCAGCTTTTCCATCTCCGAGTCGATATCGTGAACCTGGTCGCGGCGCGCCATGAGGACGCGGTCGATTTCGAGACGTTTGAGGCCAAGCTCCTCGGCGCGCGCCTCCAATTGCGAGATCTCGGCCGACATCTTCTCATAGGTGTTCTGCGCCACGGCGTAGTCGGCGCGAAGCTGGCGGATGGCGATCGAGATATCGCGGTATTCGAGCCAGGCCTGACGGATCTCGAGTTCGCGCAGTTCTGTGCTGAGTTCGCGGTAGCGGATGGCGGCGTTGACTTGGCGTTTGAGGCTGCGCATCTGACGCTGGACTTCGGTGATGATGTCGTGCAGGCGCAGCAGGTTCTGTTCCGCGGAGTCGAGCTTGCGCATGGCCACGCGCTTGCGGTTCTTGTATTTGATGACGCCGGCGGCCTCTTCGAACAGATAGCGGCGATCCTCGGGCTTCGAGCTGATGATCATCTCCATCTTGCCCTGACCCACCATCGAGTAGGCCTGCGTGCCAATGCCCGTGTCCATGAAAAGTTCTTGGATGTCCCGCAGGCGGCAGGGCGATTTGTTGATGAGGTATTCGCTCTCGCCGCTACGGTAGACGCGCCGGGTGATTTCGACTTCGCTGAAGTCCACAGGCAGTTTGCCGTCAGCATTATCGAACATGGCGGAAACCTCCGCCATACCCATGGGACTGCGGTTTTCGCTGCCATTGAACACGACGTCGTGCATATGCCCGCCGCGCAGCTCTTTGGCGCTCTGTTCACCAAGCGCCCAGCGCAGGGCGTCTAGGATATTGCTCTTGCCACAACCATTGGGGCCGACAATGGCGGTGGTGCAGGGTTCGATCTCGACCACGGTGCGATCAGCAAAGGATTTGAAGCCCGTCAGCTCAAGTCGTTTGAAGTACATGTCGGATCGGTTTCTCCGTTTTGTCCCCGTGTGTCGAACCGTCTTCGACTGCTCCCCCTGGAGAATGGAGACTACATGGCGCACGGCGCCGCCGCGCTCTTGCCGCTTGCGGGAACGGCGAGCCCCTTGGCCGGGACGCGCCATTCCCGCACTAATGTTCAATGCATTGGATACGTTCGATGGATTCAGCCCGGCCGCTCGCGTCGTCGCACTTGATGACCACGCCGCACAAGCCCGGCCGCTCGCTCGCCACCTTGAACTCCTCAGGCATGCCTGTGAGAAAACGCCGCAACACCCGGTCCCGTTGCATCCCGATGACTCCATCGAGCGGCCCGGTCATACCCACGTCGCTGATGTACGCCGTTCCCTGAGGCAGCACCCGCTCGTCGGCCGTTTGCACATGCGTATGTGTGCCGACGACGGCGGTACAACGCCCGTCCAGATGCCAGCCCATCGCGACTTTCTCGGCCGTGGCCTCGGCGTGAAAATCGACCACAATGACGGGGGTCCGCTGCCGGAGCTGTGCGACTTCGTGTTGGGCGCGCGTAAACGGACAATCAACGGGGTCCATATAAACCCGCCCGATGAGGTTCACCACGGCTAGCCGCCGGCCGTCCCACAGCTCAAACACCACGGCCCCCTTGCCCGGCACGCCGGCGGGATAGTTAGCCGGCCGCACCGTGTTGCTGAATTGGTCAAGCGCCGAAACCAACTCTCGCTTACGCCAGGTGTGGTTACCCAGCGTAATCACATCGGCCCCGGCGTCATGCAATTCCTCGATCAAAGGCGGTGTGATTCCCAACCCGCCTGCGGCATTCTCACCATTGACGACCACGGCGTCAATGGCGTGCTCGGCGCGCAACCGCGGCGCCCAACGCGCCAGCAGGCGGCGGCCCGGACTCCCTACAATGTCGCCGACGAAGAGGATGTTCATCGCCGGCCGCGATCACTTCGCGGTTTCAACAGCGCGAGTCTCGCGTATGACGGTAACCTTGATTTGGCCGGGATAGGTCATGTCCTCCTCGACTTTTCGGGCCACTTCGCGCGCGAGTTGGTACGCTTCGGCGTCGTTGATCTTCTCCGGCTCGACCACCACCCGAATCTCGCGGCCGGCCTGCAAGGCGTAGGCCTTGTCCACGCCGGTAAAACTGTCCGCGATATGTTCGAGCTGCTCGAGCCGCTTGATGTAGCTCTCGACGGTCTCGCGGCGCGCGCCGGGCCGCGCTGCCGACAACGCGTCGGCCGCCTGCACCAGCACGGCGATAAGCGACTCCTGCGGCATTTCGTTGTGATGCGCCCCTATGGCGTTCGCAATGGTGGCGTTTTCTCCATATTTCTTGGCGTAATCGTGGCCCAATATCGCGTGCGAGCCTTCGACCTCGGGCGTCATCGCTTTACCCATGTCATGAATCAGGGCGGCGCGTTTGGCCTGGCTCACGTCGGCGCCAAGCTCAGCAGCCATGATGCCCGCGAGGCGGCACACCTCCATGGAGTGTTTCAACACGTTCTGGCCATAGGAGGTGCGGTAGTTCAGGCGCCCCAGCAGTTTCACGATCTCGGGATGGAACCCGTGAACATCCACCTCGAGGCAGGCGTCCTGACCAAATTGCTTAATGGTCTGCATGAGTTCTTCCTGAACCTTTTCGACCATTTCCTCGATGCGGGCTGGATGAATGCGACCGTCCGAAAGCAAGCGGGTCAACGCGATGCGGGCGACCTCGCGGCGCACGGGATCGAAGCCCGACAGAATCACGGCCTCGGGCGTATCATCAATGATGATATTGATCCCTGTCGCGTTTTCGAGCGCGCGGATATTGCGGCCTTCACGTCCGATAATCCGCCCCTTCATCTCATCATTGGGCAATTCGACCACGGAGATGGCCGATTCAGCCACGTGCTCGGCGCCGCACCGCTGGATAGCCTGCGCGATAACCCACTTGGCTTTCTTGTCGGCTTCCTCCATCAACTCGTCTTCCATCCGTTTCAGCCGGATGGCGCAGTCGCGTTTGACCTCGCCTTCGAGTTGGTTGAGCAGCTCTTTGCGCGCCTCATCGGCG
>PUMX01000112.1 GCA_003552485.1 Candidatus Hydrogenedentota bacterium | reverse complement strand
ACCAAACGATGGGGGTGCTGCAAGGCGCGGGCGAAGCCTTGGTCGACTAGACGCCGCTGGCGTTTGCTCGCCCGCGGGCTTGGGCTGTTAGCACGGACTTCTTCACCGCGCCCGCGGAGGAGAACACCCCTGTAACGCGCATGTTGGGGCGGTAAACGGCGTTCCGGCCGTTTGCCGCCCTTCTCCATCACCACCGCGTTGCCGCCGAAGCTGGCTTGGGTCTGCCGCCGCTTCCTCCGCCGGTGTATGCCCGGTTCTGGCGGTGTAGGGAAGGATTGAAGGAGACTCGAAAGATGGCTTTCCAAAGAAGAGGTGAATTTGCGGCTGTTCTGGCTTTGAGCTATGGCGGCGCGTTGATGTTGACCGCGGCGCTATTGATGGCGGCGGCGGGCTTTGCTCCGCACGCGGATGCGGAAGAGCCGCCGTATCCCCTTTGGACCGGCGAGCCGCTGCCGGCGGCCGCGGATATTGCCGAGGTCGAGGACGCCGAATTTCACGTGATCAAAACGTGGGAACCCGAAGAGGATGGATATGAGTGGTTGCATGGCGTTGCGCTGGCTTGGCGCGGCGGACAGCTTTACGCGTCGTTCGGCCTCAACAGCGGACGGGAAAACACGCCTGGCGAAGAGGCGCGCGGCCGCCTCAGCCGGGATGGCGGCGCGTCGTGGGGGGAACTGTTTACCATCGCTGAGCCAGATGAGGAGGATCTCGGCATAAGTCACGGCGCGTTTCTTTCGCACGAGAGCGGGCTATGGGCGTTTCAAGGCGCGTTCCATGACCGCCGGGAGCGCGTGCATACACGAGCCTATAGGCTCAACGAAGAAACGGGCGAGTGGGAAGACCATGGCGTGATCATCGAAGACGGCTTCTGGCCGATGCAAGAGCCGCAGCTCATGGACGATGGCAACTGGATCATGGCGGGTCTGCGCTGCGCGCGCGAATATGCCGATCCGGATAACCACGCCGCCGTGGCGATCAGTGAGGGCGACGACTTCACGCAGTGGGAACTCGTGGTGATTCCGAACCAGGCGCCGGGAGAAATGTGGGGCGAATCCACCGTTTTTCTGGACGGCTCGCGCGTGATCAATGTGTCCCGGTATCAGGCGGAGCCCATCGCGTTAGCCGCGGTCAGTGAAGACTATGGCCGCACGTGGACGCCGTCGCGCCCGAGCAATCTCCCGATGGCGTCGTCCAAACCGTACACGGGTTCGCTCAGCACGGGCCAGCATTATTTGATTTGCACTACAACGGCGGACAGCGGCAATCGACGCCATCCATTGACGATAGCGGTCACGCGGCCCGGCGAAACGACGTTTTCCAAGGTGTTCGTGATCCGGCGCGCTCTATTTGACGATGGCCCCGGCGAATCCGCGCCGGATGCGCGGCTGGCTTATCCGTACGCCGTCGAGCATCAGGGGAAGCTGTACGTGGGTTACTCGAACAGCGGCGAACGGGGCGGCAACCGTAACAGCGCTGAACTGGCCGTCATCCCCCTCGAATCGCTCGACGCCGGATAACCCCGAATTGCGGCCGCCCCCCAGCTACGGGTAATATGGAGACGTTGGCGAAGCTGTCCATACGCCGCCGGCTTCTTCTTGTTCACATCCAGGTCGCAGGTCCCAATTCTCGCAAACAAAAGGGAATATCGTCACGTGCCCATGAAGGACATCATCACCATTGACAGCTATTACGCGGGCGAACCGGAACGCGTGGCCGTTTTCCTTATGATTGAGGGGGAGGAAGCGGCATTTATTGATAACAGCACGGTCTTCGCCGTTCCTCGTCTGCTGGAGGCGCTCAAGGACCACGATATGGCGCCGGAGCAGGTGCGTTACCTCATTGTCACGCACGTTCATCTCGATCACAGCGGCGGCACGGCGGCGTTGCTCGAACACTGCCCCAACGCGACGGTAATCGCGCATCCCAAGGCGGCGCGGCATATCATTGATCCCTCGCGGCTAGTGCAGAGCGTCAGGCAGCTCTTCGGCGAGGAGTGGTTTAACACACACTACGGCGTCATCGAGCCAGTGGATGCAAACCGCGTGCGGACGGTCGAGGATGAGGAGACGTTGGCGTTTGGCGGGCGGACGCTGCGCTTCTTGCACACGCGCGGCCACGCGAACCACCACATCTCGATCATTGACGACAAGACCAACGCGGTGTTCGCGGGCGATTCTTTTGGCGTGGCCTACCCGTCGTTGCAACGGGGCCGGAAGCCGTTCATCATGTGGTCTTCGGCGCCTGCGGATTTCGATCCCGACGAAGCGCGCAAGACGATCCAGCGCATCGCGCAATCCGGAATCGAGCGGGCCTATCTGACGCATTTTGGACCCTTTGACGCCATCGAAGAAGGCGCGGCGCAACTGACGAAATCTGTCGATGAGCTCGGCGCGTTGCTCGAAGATGCGGCCGACTCCGGCCTGACGGGCGATGAGCTTCAAGCCTTTTGCGAGGACCAGCTCGAAGGTATCGTCAAGGCCGGGTTGGAGGCTTCAGGCGTTGAGTTGGATGACGCCGGCTGGCGCTGGGCCACGCCTGACATCCGCCTGAACGCCATGGGCCTCGCTTATGCCGCCAAGCGCCGCAGAAGAGCCGCGTAGTCCGTTGCTATGATTACTAGCATACGAGATTCTCGGGCGGCCTCGCTTTGGCGGCAGGGGCTGAGCGCGTGGTTGCTCATTTTGGTGGCGGCGCCGCTGTTGCTTACCGCGTGCGCGACGGGGGACTGCATCCCCCGGTTCTACCGGGGCTACGACCCGGAACTCCCCTGGGAGCCGCGCATCGAGGCGGCCGAGGATAAGGACGCCTACCAGCGCGAACACCTCTATTTCACGAGTATGCCGGACGAACGGCTTCCCGTCCTATTGGCCCGGCCCTTTGGCGATGAAGAGGTCCCAGCCGTTATCTTCCTTCACGGCATCGGCCAGCGCAAGGAGTTCCTCGATGAGATCGCGGAACCTTTTGTGGACGCAGGCTTCGCTATCGTCACCTTCGATCAGCACGACCGCGGCGAACGCCGGCTCGAGCCAAGAAGCAATATCCGCTCAGCCTTCGCGCTGCGGCGGCGCGGCGCGTTGACGGTTATTGAGACCCGGCGAACCGTGGACTACCTTCAGTCGCGCGAAGACATCGCCGGCGAGCGCATTTATCTGGTAGGCGCGAGCTATGGCGCGATAACCGGCTCCACGGCCGCGGCGTTTGACGAGCGTATCCAAGCCGTGGTGCTTACATATGGCGGCGGCCACCTCCCGACGCTATTTACCAGCGAGGCAGTCAAGGACGAAATCGGGATTCTCGTTTATCCGCTGCGTTATCTGGCCTCGTGGTTTTTCTGGCCCGCCGATCCTATTCGCTACGTGGATCGCATCAGTCCGCGGCCGCTGCTCATGCAAAATGGCGTCTATGACGAACTGATCCCGAAGGCCGCCGCCGAGCGTTTGTATGAAGCCGCCGAAGAGCCCAAAGAGATCGTGTGGTATGATTCCGACCATATCGGCCTTGACGAGGAAGTGGTCGAGGAAGTGCTGGACGACGCCATCGCCTGGCTATTGGAGCGGGACGAAGAAGCAGGGGCATCGGCGGTCGAGCGGGAAGACCCTGAGAACGCAATGTAGCGTTGACTTTCCAGTCGGCGTGCGCTTCAGGATAGACATCGCAGGCGCCGGAATGTGCTCCCACTCGAAAAAGACGCTAGAGAAGGTGGGGTTACGCGCGCCGGCGCAACTGCTTTGCCGAGCGAACACAAACGGACACGAAATGAGTTGGACTCGCGTCATCTTAACTGAACGGCTCGATGAAGCCTTCGCATTCGCCCACGAGTTGCACCGCGAACAGCGGCGTAAGGGCTCGCGTGTGCCGTATATCACTCATCTCATGTCCGTGGCGGCGCTTGTCGGCGAGTATGGCGGCGACGAGGACCAAATGGTCGCCGCGCTGCTCCACGACGCCGTCGAGGATCAGGGGGGAAGGAGCACGCTGGACGCCATACGCGAACGGTTTGGCGAGCGCGTTGCGGATTACGTGATTCGATGCAGTGACGCTGAAACCGAGCCGAAACCGCCTTGGCGCGCGCGCAAGAAGGCGTTCGCCGAGTCGGTGCGCAAGGCGCCGCCGCCCATCAAATTGCTCGTGGCGGCGGATAAACTGCACAACGCGCGCGCGACTATCGTGGATCTCGACAACGAAGGGGCAAGCGTTTGGCAACGGTTCCGCGGTGGCCGCGTCAACACGTTATGGTACTATGACCTGATGCTAGAAGCTCTTGCGGAGAACTGGGCGCACCCGATTTTGCGCGAGTTGCGGCGCTGCGTTCACAGCCTTCACCAGGCGGCCGAAAACATGGAGGCCCAGTGAAGTAAGGAGATTGGGGACACCGGCTTGGAATGCAGCGCCTGCGGGGCCGGTTTCTCCTTAAGCGGGCGGGCTCACGACGCCGGCACGATCGAACATCCTATCCTACATCGTAGACAAACCACACAAATTCGCACGAAAACCGTGGCCCATCATAGGCGGATTCGCCAGCATTTCCAATAAAGGAGCACCGAAACCCTATGGCGACGAAGGAACAAGTCCTCGACAGCATGCGGCACATTATCGACCCCGACCTGGGCAAGGATATTGTGTCGCTGGGATTCATCAAAAATCTGGCCATTGAGGGCGGCCGCGTGTCGTTCACCATCGAGCTGACCACGCCCGCCTGCCCCGTGAAGGACGAGTTTCGCCGGCGCTGCGAAGAAGCCGTGCGCGCGCTGGAGGGCGTTGAGGAAGTGGCCATTGAGATGAGCAGCATGGCGCCGCGGCAGAAGGCGGCGCCGATGCAAGACAACCTGGCCCAGGTTGACGCGGTGATCGCCGTGTCATCGTGCAAAGGCGGCGTGGGCAAGTCCACCGTCGCCGCGCAACTCGCCCGCGCCATGCAACGTGAAGGCCTCGCCGTGGGTTTGCTCGACGCGGACATCTACGGCCCGTCCGTGCCGACGCTGTTTGGTTTGCACCACCCTCAAATCTATACGCACAACAACATGCTGCTCCCCGTCGACGCCGGCGGGTTCAAGGTCGTATCGCTGGGTTTTCTCCTCGGCGAATCGCCCGCCGTGTTGCGCGGGCCCATCGTCTCGAACTACATCACCCAGATCTTGCGCCAGACGGATTGGGGCAAGCTCGACTACCTGATCATCGACATGCCCCCCGGCACCGGCGATATCCAGCTCACCATTGTGCAGCAGGCCGCGCTCGACGGAGCCATTATCGTCACCACGCCGCAGGCGCTGTCTCTTGTGGACGTGACCCGCGGCATCCTTATGTTCGAAAAGGTGGATGTGCCCGTGCTTGGCATCGTCGAGAACATGAGCTACTTCGTGTGCGACGGGTGCGAGAAGAAGCATTACCCCTTCGGACGCGGCGCGGAAAGCCTTCAAGAACGGTTCGGCCTCGAAACCCTCACGGAATTACCCATCACGCCCGGCATCAGCGACATGACCGATCCGTTGGTGGGCAGCAAGATGGAGGAGCTCGCGCGGCTGTCGGAGAACGTGCACCGCGCTGTGGGCAAACGCCGCGCCGACCCGCGTCCCGCGCCAAAAGCGACCGCAACGGATACACACATCGTCATCGCTTGGCCCGACGGCTCAGCGAGTCAGCTGCCGAACAAGGAAGTGCGCGCCGCGTGCCGCTGTGCGCTGTGCGTTGACGAACACACTGGCGAACGCCTGCTTGATCCCGCATCCATCCCGGATGACATCAAGGCGGAATCCGTGGATCCGCTGGGGAACTACGCCGTGGCCATTGCATGGAACGACGGCCACACCACCGGCATCTTCCCTTGGGACCACCTGCGCAAACTCGCCGCCGCCATGACGAAAGGGTGAGCGACAGCGGCAGAGCGAAAGCCTATCGAGGTAACTAAGCAGAGGTTTGGGAACTAGCCAGCCTATGGTGTTAGAATCAAATCCATAGGGCGCGAACCCAAACTTGGGGGCGGGACTATGGCCGAATCCATGAGCTTGTGCCGAAACAGCGCGCTCATTATCGCGCTTGTGGGGGCGATCGTGGCCGCCGAAGCCATGGCGGATGAAGGCGGGGAAAGCGTCTTGACTGTGCGCGTGACTCAGGCGGATGGCGAGCCCGCCGCCGGCGTGCCCCTCAAGGTTGTCGGTCTGCTGCGGCAAAATCTTGCCACAGTGGATGCCGGACGGACCGGCGACGAGGGCGAACTCGAAATCCGGTTCATGGCGAAGCGGGACCACGAAGATCGCGAGCGGCCCGGTTACGGCGCGTGGCGCGTGGTGGCCCTGCCCGAAGACCACGCCCCGGCGATTTCGGATATGTTGCTCTGGGCGGATCCTGAGCCCAGGCCCCATAGCGAAGATTCGTTGCGGGAACGTTTGGAAAACCGCATCGCATCGGCCACGGAGGGTTGGGCGTCTGGCAGCCGGTATAGCGTCTGGGCGAACACGGAGGTTTTGACGCTGCGCGCTGGCGAGAGCCTGGATCAGCCGATGCGGCTCGACGCCGGAGAGAGCAAAGCGATAACCGTGCAGGATGAACTCGGCCGCCCTATAGTTGGCCGCGAGATTAGGCTCAATCTGTGCTTGGAAAGCGAAACCCGGCATGGGATGGGTTTAAGCGTGGAGCTGGCGGAATCCGTAACGGATGATAATGGCGAGGTCGCCTT
>PUMX01000087.1 GCA_003552485.1 Candidatus Hydrogenedentota bacterium | reverse complement strand
TTCCTCACGGGCAACGAGGCTGTTGCCCAAGCCGCGCTCGACGGCGCCATCTCGCTTGGCACTGGGTATCCGGGCACGCCCTCGACCGAGATTCTTGAACGCTTTTCAGCGTTGGGCGGCCGCGCGCAGTGGGCGCCTAACGAGAAAGTCGCTCTGGAAGTCGGCCTCGGCGTTGCTTTCGGTAAAGCGCGCGCGCTAGTAACCATGAAGCATGTGGGGCTTAACGTCGCGGCGGATCCGTTGTTTACCGCGACGTATACGGGCGCGCCGGAAGCATTGGTCATTGTGGTGGCCGACGATCCTAGCATGCATTCAAGTCAGAACGAACAGGACAGCCGGCGCTACGCTGAGGCGGCGGGCGCGCCGATGCTCGAACCGGGCGACTCGCAGGAGGCCTACGACTATACGCTCAAGGCCATTGAGCTTTCGACGCGCCATAACACGCCCGTGTTGGTGCGTATGACGACGCGCGTTTGTCACTCCAAGACGCGGGTTCAGACCCGCGGGGAGCGGATGCCGGCGCCTGCGCCTCATTACGAGCGCGATATCCCGGGGCGCGTAATGATCCCCGCGTACGCGCGATCGGCGCATGTGCGGCTTCGCGAGCGGCTGAGCGCCTTGGCTACGTCCGGCGAGGGCAGGCTCCTTATGAAGGAGGAGGGCGAGAGTACGGAGCTTGGCGTCATTGCAACATCGGTCTCAGCTGCGCACGTGCGCGACGCCGCGCCGGACGCGCGGCTTCTGAAGCCCGGCTTGACTTATCCTATTCCCATCGAAGACATTCGCGTGTTCGCTGACAAAGTGGACCGGTGCGTGGTCATCGAAGAAGGCGATCCCTGGCTGTACACAGCGTTGCGCGCGGCGGGAATCGATGTCGAAGGCA
This sequence comes from Candidatus Hydrogenedentota bacterium, assembly GCA_003552485.1. Taxonomy (GTDB): domain Bacteria; phylum Hydrogenedentota; class Hydrogenedentia; order Hydrogenedentales; family SLHB01; genus PUMX01. Next base: position 5,797 of record PUMX01000087.1, on the reverse strand, counting down.
AACCCGAGGAATTCCGCTTCGGCGAGCTGAATGTGGAGCGTGTGCGCCGGATACTCGAGCACGATTATTCGCCGGAGCCCACCGTTGTTCCCGGCAAGCCACCGCGGCTGTGTCCTGACTGTCCACACCGCAACGTGTTTCAGGTGCTCTCAAAACTGAATTGTATCGTTTCTGGCGATATTGGCTGCTACACCCTCGGCGTGATGCCGCCGTTCGAGGCCATGGATACCTGCGTCTGCATGGGCGCAAGCATTGGCGTGGGCCTTGGGCTGCGTCACGCTCTGCCGAAGGAACAGGCCCGCCGCGTGGTTAGCGTGATTGGCGACAGCACCTTTGTCCACAGCGGTCTGACCGGGATTGCCGAGATGGCGTATAACCCGCCAGACACCGGCCATCTCGTAATCATTCTGGACAACAACACCACGGCGATGACCGGTCTGCAGGAGCATCCCGGCACGGGCCGGCGGCTCGATCATGCCCCGGCCGAGAATAAGACGAACTATGAGGCGTTGGCCCTCGCGCTAGGCGTTTCGAACGTGTATACCGTGGATCCCACGGATCCCAATGCGAACTTCGAGAAACTGGTCAGCGACTGTCTCGCCGACGAGCAATTGACGCTGATCGTCGCCCGCAAACCGTGTCCATTGTCGAGCCGGCGCTTGGCCGCGCTGCAGGCGGAATGTAAGGCCTCCGAGTCATGAGTGAGCGCGATAAGGTTACAAACATCGTTATTGCTGGGTTGGGCGGCCAGGGTATTGTGACGGCGGCCGACATCCTTGCCGGGACGGCGTTCCGCGCTGGTTACGACGTCAAGCAGAGCGAGATCCATGGTATGAGCCAGCGCGGCGGATCGGTCAGCAGTGACGTGCGCTACGGTAAGGTGGTGCATAGTCCCATGGCGCCAGCGAAGGCGGCCGATTTCCTCGTGATCATGGAGTCGACGCAAGTCCCTCCGAACATACACCGCCTAAAGGAAGGTGGACGCCTCATCACGCCGAACGCCGCGCCATACTTGTTCAAAGACGACGATCCCGAGACTGCGGCGCGGGCGGCGCGCATGGTGAACGTGGCCCTGCTCGCCGTATTGAGCGTTCACCTGGACCTGCCCGAGCCCCATTGGATCGAAGCCATCGAGAACAATCTGCCGCCACGGCTGCACGCAATGAACCGCGACATGTTTTTGTACGCCCGAGGGGTCGAGTCCATCGCTAGCCGGTTGAATGGTGGTTGGCGGCCTGGGGGGAGCAAGTAAGAAAAGGGAATATGATGCTCGAACAAGCGCCCGAAACCGGAACCCGCGGAACCCGCGACACCTTCCACGTGGTCAGCGCGCCGGATTACCTGCCCCTGCCGCAATTGCGCGCATTGCAACTGAGCCGGTTGCAGTCCATGGTTACGCGGGCTTACGCGCGGGTTCCGTTATTCCGGGAGCGCTGTGAGGCGCGGACGGTGACGCCCGCCCACGTGCAGTCGTTACAAGATATCGAACGACTTCCCTTTACCGTCAAGAATGATCTGCGCGACACCTACCCATTCGGGCTGTTTGCAAGCCCCATGGATGATGTGGTGCGGCTGCATGCGTCAAGCGGTACGACCGGCAAACCCATCGTGGTCGCCTATACCGAGGCCGATCTTGGCGTATGGTCCGAAGTCATGGTGCGCACTTTCGCCGCCTGCGGGTTGCATCAAGGGGACGTCATTCAGAATGCTTACGGCTACGGTCTGTTCACTGGCGGGCTCGGCGCACACTATGGCGCGGAGGCTCTCGGCGCCACGGTGATACCCATCTCCGGAGGCAACACGGATCGGCAGATCATGGTCATGAAGGATTTCGGGGTTACCGCCATCTGCTGCACGCCCAGCTACTTCTTGCATCTGCTGGACCGCGCGGAAGAACTAGGCGTGCCGTTGGCGGACCTGCCATTGCGCGCTGGCATCCTTGGCGCCGAACCGTGGACGGGCGCCATGCGGGAACATATCCAGCAGGAAAGCGGCATTCTCGCATACGACATCTACGGGCTTTCCGAGATCATCGGTCCCGGCGTGGGCAGCGAGTGTAGTGCACAGAACGGATTGCACATCTTCGAAGACCATTTCTACCCCGAGATCATTGATCCCGATACGGGGGAAACGTTGCCGGACGGCGCGGAAGGGGAACTGGTGCTCACAACGTTGAGCAAACAGGCGATGCCCATGATTCGTTACCGCACCCGGGACATAACATCCATCATTACCGAGCCCTGCGAATGCGGCCGCACCATCCGGCGGATCGAACGCATCAGCCGGCGCAGCGACGATATGTTCATCATCCGCGGCGTGAACATCTTCCCTTCTCAAGTTGAAACGGCGCTGCTGCGAGTCGAAGGCGCGCTGCCCCATTATCAGATTGAGTTGACGCGCAAACACGGACTTGATCAAATGGAGGTGGCGGTCGAAGTGACGCCCGAGGTTCTCAGCGATACCGTGCGCGGAATGGAGGAGTTGCATAATCGGCTGACGGAATCGCTTGAGCACGTGCTGGGGCTGCGCGTAACGGTGCGCCTCGTAGAGCCGCACACCATTCAGCGCAGCGAGGGCAAGGCGCGCCGCGTCATTGATAAACGCGAGGGATAACCGCCGGCTCGCGCGCCGGCCTCAAGGGGATTCGCTATGAAGTTCAAGCAATTGTCGCTCTTTCTCGAAAACAAACCCGCCCATCTCAAGCACCCCTGTGAGGCGCTTGCCGAAGCAGGCATCAACATCCTGACCTTGTGTCTGGCCGACGCGCAGCAGTTCGGCATCCTCCGGCTTATCCTGCCGGACTGGGAGCGGGCCAAGGCCGTGCTCGAAGACGCGGGTTGTGCGGTGCGTGTCGATGAAGTGGTGGCGCTCGAGGTTTCCGATGAGCCCGGCGGGTTGGCTGGCGTGCTGAGCGTCATCGAGGCGGGCGGACACAATCTCGAATACATGTACGCCTTCACGTTTGGCAGCGGCGAAAAGGCCGTGCTCTTCATGCGCTTCGACGACACCGACGCCGCCATTACCACCCTGCTCGACGGCGGAGTGAACGTGCTCGATCCCGTAAAGCTCTTGCCTGAAGGCTGAAGCCGGAAGCGCCCCGATGGTCGCTCGACCGCATACACCAGCCTTGCCGGCGTGGCCATGAGCCCGGGGAATCAAGGCCGCCCTGGAATGCCGATTATTGCGTCGCATCATCGTCCGTCCGAACAAGACCCTGCGATTAGGGCGTGTCCTCCGGCGTGACTGGCTTCGTAGTGACATCATGGGCTGCCATGACAAAATCTTCTGTCGCTATGAGGGGCTGGTCCGCCACGATGGCCATGTCGAGCCGTGCGGCCACTTCCAATACCGCCCCGTATGTCCCCATATTCGCAACGAACAAGGCTTCGGGAACGCGGCCGGCCGCTTCAATGGCGTCCAAAAGCACGCGTTGCGCTTGGGCGGCGGCTTGGCTGGGATCGGTAAGGATCACCTGTAGTCTTGTTCCTGTATCCCGGTCCGCCAACGTGATGAGGTAAGGAAGCAAGGGGCATCCATCTTCCCTGGTCTCGTTGGACTTGTATCTGCTAGGGATGGGGCCGACGAAGATTTCCCACGGGCCGCATTCCTCGAGGGGGTTTTGCGCCATGAATGCGAGGCGCAACTCATCGTGAACGGGGGCGGGAGTTGCGGGGGCATGGGATTCCAGACGCACGGTTTCCCATTTTTGGGTCCATGCCAGTACCCCGTCCGATTGCCTTTTGGGCCTGCGCGCAAGGACTCGAAAAGTCTGTTTCTTAGGATTGACCCTGACGAACTCGAAGTCTGGGTCTTCGGCTAGCTGGAGAATCTTCAGGCCTTGTTCGAGAACCGTGTTCAACAAGGGCAGATCGCTCTGTTCGATAGCCATGGGATAGGCGCCCGGGGTATTGCGCAGGGCATACGGCCATTCGTCTTCAGCAAACATCGCCTCGTCAATGGCCACATCTTCGAGGATCGAGCCCTTCAGATGCTTCTTGTCTCCGAAGGCCAACCGGAACGAGTTCATCGAGGTGATTGCTTCAACATGATTCAGATAGGTTGAATTGAAGTGGTGCGCATATGCACTGCGCAAGAAGCTAATCTGTTCAAGGTGGATGTTCAAAGCGGGGATCTCGTCGCCGGATGATCCGTCGACAGTACAGTACAAACTCTGCTCCGATTCGGGATGGGCAATAATGAATACCTCCGTCGGTAACATAAATTCCCACGGGGCAAGATCGTAGAGGGCCTTGACGTTCTGAAGGTAACTCTCGACTTCTGTGGAGTCCATAACTGGTCCGCTGTCCATTTGGTTGATCTTCGTTAGGAAATTGCCACGATACTGTAGATAACAAGTCTCGAAACATTCGAGTACGGCTTAATCACCGGGTCCACCCAACGGAGATCTGCATCAAAGCCGACGGTGCGGGGTTCTTCTGTTGTGCGCTCTCCGGTGTGGAATGCTCACGCCATCCAGGGCCGATCGCGTTGGAGGCCGCCGTTCAGCACCTCCCGGGCGATCCGGGCGTTTTGCGGGACCTGGAAATCGAACATGCCGACGTCGATGAAATCCGCGCCGTTCTCGAAGGCGTACTTGAATCCCTCCTCGGGGTGAATCGCGCCAGCGGCCAGCACCTTGAACCCGATCCACGGTTTCTCGACGGTCCCAATGAATTCGAGAAGCTCGTCGGGCTCCTGATCAAACACGCTGAAGAAGTTGCGCGGCTCTTCGTGCTCGCTCGACCAATAGGTATGCGGGTGCATGGTTTTCATATAGAAGTCGGCGCCCATGCCGGTTTCCTCGCAGACCTTGATGGTCCGTAATTTGTGCGCGCCCACGCCCGCCGGCACGCCGTGCATTTTCATGCTCGTTAGCGCCGCGTCAATGTCTTCGAGCCGATCTTCCTCCACCGCCCGGTCCGACTGAACGCCTTGATAGTAGAGGGCCATGGCGCCGTTCTCGAGGGCCCAGTCGATGTCCCTCGGAATGTTAATGATCTGCGCCATCCACTTAATGTTGCCGCCCCATTCGTGCAAATACTTGCTGATGACGCGCATGGTGTGCTCATCCACGCGAATCTGGACCGTGTTGATCCCATGTTGCTCGCATAACTCGAACGTCTCACAGATCTTCTCGTCGGTGTGATAATTGCGAATGAAGGATGATACATAAATGAGGTCGCGGCTGTGGGCGTGACCGCTGAGCAGGTTGCCTCCCGCAATCAAACGGCTGACCTCGTGGCCGCCCAGTTTCCCTTTCGGCAGCGTCTCCTCCGGCTTTACACCGTTCGTCTCATCATTGGCTGCAGCGTGGGCGAAAAGGTTACGCTCCTCGATACTGCGCGCCAGCCCCGCGCCCGCTGACAGCGCGGCCGAGGTCTTCAAAAAACCACGCCGACCCATTCGTTTCTTGTCGTTCATAATACCCCCTCGCGCCGGAACCAGCGTCTATCCAAAAAATAAATCGCAGCGCAGCCTACACTAAACCTGTGGTTGCTTACTGATACACCCGAGACGCATTGATTGTCAATCCGGAAACGGGAAAGGAACACGATTCAAATGGCTCTATATGGCTCGTCAATCTTGTCCATCATGTAAATCCTGTCCAAAATCACCATCAGATTCTCCTTGCCTCCGCCCTTTGCGGCTTCATCTTCTTGACCAGGACTTCCCCCAAAAACTGCGCGCGGCTTAGGCTAAGTTGTTTTCCTCCTGTTAGATAGGGAGCCATAGAAGTGTGCGGGTCAAATTTTGGGGGATGTTTTTTGCGTTGTTGAGCCAAGCTCCTTGGTTGGCG
>PUMX01000166.1 GCA_003552485.1 Candidatus Hydrogenedentota bacterium | reverse complement strand
TTTCTCTTGTCTTGTTTACGAACCCCCGCAAGTTCGAGAACAAAGCCGTGTGCTTGGCCGGGCGCGGGCGCGTTACCCTGCGGTGGGAGCGAGGCAACCCCGCCTCGCCACACAACAGGCGCAACACAACCTCACGCTTCCACGTGCGCTCGAACGCGGCTTGGATCTCAACCACCCTCGCCGGACCCGCCTTTGGTTGCTTCGTCATAACCCGGCATCTTTGGTCCAGGATTAGCCCAGATTCGGGTCCAAAGAAGTGGGGGCGCCAGGAGTCTCTCATGTGCCTACCCGGTTTGCAGTTGAAATCCGGGCGGGGGCCGATGGTGACCACGTTCTGTTTGTGGCTTCATAACGCCGATACAAGGGCCAGGAAGACCATGATGGCCACGAAGATCAACAGAGGAATCAACACCAGCGCGACGCTCAGCCATCCGATGATGACCGCGGCGAGGGCGAGTCCCTCGCCGGTTAACGCGCCGCGTGAGCAGCGGATCTCGGCCAGCGCGCTGTGACCGAGGATCAGGCCTATGATAGTAAATAGGAAGCAGGTGAAAGGCCCGAGTAACGTAAGGATAAGCGCTGCAATAGCTTTTCCGGAAGGTTCGGGAACCGCATAATGCGGTCCTGCTGCATAATACCCTCCTGCCTCGTCCATGTCGTTACCCCTTTGTTGCGTCTTGGGCCTTGGCCAGCGCCGCACCCTTACAAGAACAACCTCTGATACTGTAGACCCGCCGAAACAAGTTTGCAAGCCGTGGCCTGCGCTTTTCACATCTTGCGCGCGAGTTGACGGTGAGTATAGTAAGACCATAGCCGCGCCCGATCATTTGCGTGGTGGCGGCGCTGAGCGGTTCGCCGCGTGTTGCGCGGGATCACAATGCGATTGTCTGGTCTTGTTGAAGTCATACCGCTATGGGTGTGCGGCATTGATCAAGCTTACCTTGATTCAACGAGGGAGGTGATGGAACAATTCGTCTGGTTGTATCTCAAGGGAGATGTTCCGAACACTCGCGGACGAAAAGGAGGACCGGTGCTGAATCTCGCCACATTGCTGGAGCACAGCGCGAGGGAATACCCGGACAAGACCGCCATTGTTTGTAATGAAACGCGGTTGACGTACGCGGAACTCGACGCCGCGGCGGGCCAGGTGGCGAACGTGGTACAAGCCGCGGGCGTGCATAAGTCCGATAAGGTAGCGTTGTCTTGTCCCAATCTGCCGCAGTTTCCGATCATCTATTATGGCATTCTCAAGACCGGCGCCGTGGTTGTGCCCCTGAATGTGTTGTTGAAGCGGCGTGAGATCCTTTACCACCTGCGCGACAGCGACGCCGTCGCATACTTCTGTTTCGAGGGCTTCGAGCGTCTGCCCATGGGCGAGGAAGGTTGGGCGGCGTTCAGCGAGGTGGAGTCCTGCCGAGCGTTCTATCTGATAACCGCCGATCCTGAAGCGACATCGCCTATGGACGGCACGATGACGTTTTCGCAGGCCGTGCGGGAACACCAGCCGGCCTTTGATACGGTGCAAACCCAGGCCGGCGACACCAGCGTGATCCTTTATACATCAGGAACCACGGGACAGCCGAAGGGCGCTGAACTCAGCCATTCGAATCTGGTGATGAATGCGCTTGTCAGCCGCGATGTTTGCCAGTATACGGTTGCTGACAGCCATCTTATCGTGCTCCCTTTGTTTCACTCTTTTGGTCAAACGGCTCAAATGAACGCTGGGCTCCTGTGTGGCTCTACGTTGACGCTGTTGCCGCGATTCGAGACGCAGCTCGCGCTTACCGCGCTGGCCAGGGAACAGATAAGCGTATTCTGTGGCGTGCCGACCATGTACTGGGAACTGTTGAACGCTCCCATGCTCGATGAATATGAGTTGAACGCGATCAGCCGTCATCTCCGCCTCGGCGTCAGCGGTGGCTCCGCGATGTCTGTCGAGCTGATGCGGCGCTTTGAAGAACGGTTTAACATCACCATACTCGAAGGATACGGCTTGACAGAGACCTCGCCCGTCGCCACGTTTAATTCGCCCGGCAAACCTCGGAAGCCCGGTTCGATTGGCCTATCCGTCTGGGGCGTTGAGGTTCGCGTCGTCGACGAGCATATGAATGACAGTCCGGTGGGGGAACGCGGCGAGATCGTTATCCGCGGTCATAATGTCATGAAAGGCTATTACAAGCGCCCCGAAGCCACGGAGGAAGTGTTTTGCGGCGGGTGGCTCCATACCGGCGACGTGGGCAAGATGGATGCCGACGGCTACTTCTATGTGGTTGATCGGACCAAGGACATGATCTTGCGGGGCGGATTCAACGTTTATCCCCGTGAAATTGAAGAGATCCTCATGACCCATCCGAAGGTGTCGCTGGCGGCTGTGATTGGTGTTCCAGACGAAGAGTATGGCGAGGAAATCAAGGCTTTTGTGGCGCCCGTGCCGGGAGAAACTATTGACCCCAGCGAGATTCGCGCATGGGCGCGACAAGAGATGGCCGGGTATAAGTATCCCCGCTACGTGGAAGTGCGAAACAGTCTTCCTATGAACGCGACAGGCAAAGTCCTCAAGCACGAACTGCGTGAGGAAGCCCAGGGTTACGTGCTATAGCCGGATGTTGAGCGGCGCTGGACCGCGCCCGAAGCCGGGGCTCCAGGGGCGGTCCAACGCCTTTTGCGTTTCTCGTCAAGCTATTCCGGCGCGCGAAAAACGACGCATATCGGTGAGGGAACCTCCACCTCTTCGCCGGTGGGTTCGAGCAGTCCGGTTTGCTGGTCAATGCGGAATACGACGACGTTATGGGTGTCTTGATTGGCGGCGAGCAAGTACTGTCCCGATGGATCCACGTTGAAGTTTCTGGGCCGCTCGCCTTGGGTCGAGGTGTGGTCCAGCGGCGTCAACTCCCCGCTCTCCTCGTCGACCGCGAATACGGCGATGCTGTCGTGACCCCGGTTTGAGCCGTAGAGGAACCGGCCGGACGGATGTAGACGAATCTCGGCGGTCGTGTTTTCTTCCTCGAAGTCCTCAAGCAACGTAGGCGCCGTTTGTACGGTCTCCAACGCCCCCGTCTCCGCGTCATACGCGAAAGCAGTCACGGTGTTGTCGAGCTCATTAATCACGTAGGCAAAATCGGCTCTCGGGTCAAAGTCGAAGTGCCGTGGTCCTGCGCCGGGCGCCACTTCGGCATGAGGCGGTTCATTTGGTTCGATTGCGCCGGTCTCGCTGTCGTAGCGGTATATCATGACCTTGTCAATGCCCAGGTCACTCACGTACAGGAACCGACCATCGGGCGAGAAGTCCACGGCATGCGCGTGCGGATTCTGCTGACGGGGGTGGACGCTCGAACCCTCGTGCTGAACGTGGGCCGTGACGTCTCCGAGCGCTCCGTCCTCTTCGATGGCGCGCACCAGAAAGCTTCCGCCACCGTAATTGGCTGCGGCCACATGACGGCCCGCACGGTCCACGGCGATATGGCATGGCCCTGCGTCAATCGAAGACGCCTGGTTAATCAGCGACAACTCGCCCGTCCCTTCTTCGATGCGAAACGCGCTAAGCGCGCCAATCCTTTGCCCCTCCTCATCTTGCATGCGCCCCACGGCGTATAGCAGCGATTCCGTGGGATGGAGCGCGAGGAAGCCGGGGCTGTCCGCTTCGGCCGCGAGACCTTCGTGTGTCAATTCGCCCGTTTCCAGATCCAGGCGCAGCAAGTATATCCCTTCGCTGTCGCCGCCTGACGTGCCGATGTAGACCTGCCAATATGGGGGCCATCCCGGCTCTTTCGCGCCGGCCGCGCCGGAAAAGAGCGATGTCCCGCCGATGGTAATCGCGATCGCGCACAATAACAAATAGCTACCTAGTCTCATCACGCGTGTACCTCCTTCAAACACAGCCTCATTGATAAACCGTTCAGAGAAAACCCCTCGCTGGCGTCCTCACGGTTCGCTGAACACAACACAGACGGGCAGCGGCGTCTCAACTTCTCCGCCTGTCGGCGTAAGCAAACCGCTTTCCTCATCAATACGAAATGCAACCACGTTATCCGTGTTCTGATTGGCGGCGAGCAGATACGTTCCCGTGGGATCAATGTTGAAATTCCGTGGCGCCTCGCCTTGCGTGCTGGTGTGATCGATCAGCGTGAGTTGGCCCGACGTTTCATCGATGGAAAAGACAACGATACTGTCATGGCCCCGGTTCGAACCGTACAGGAACCGGCCCGAGGGATGCGCCACGACTTCCGCGGTCGTGTTGTCTTCGTCGAAATCGCCGGGTAACGTGCTCACGGTGTCGAGGGTCTCGAGCCCGCCCAATTCGGCATCGTAGGCGAAGGCCGTGATGGTGTTATCGAGTTCGTTCATGACATAAGCGAACGCCGAAGACGGATGAAAGGTGAAGTGGCGTGGCCCGGCGCCCGGCGCGGTTTCCATATAAGGCGGATCATTGGGTGCGAGCGCGCCCGTTTCGCTGTCGTACCGGTAGATCTTCACCTTGTCGATGCCGAGATCACTTACGAAAAGGAACTGGCCATCGGGCGAGAAATCGACCGCGTGCGTATGTGGATTCCGCTGTCGCGTGGGATGCACGCTGGATCCCTCATGCGGCATTCGGGCCGTGACCTCGCCCAGCGCACCGTCTTCCTCGATGGAGCGGCCGACCACGCTACCCTGGCCATTGGCCACGAACACATGGCCGCCCTGTGGGGCTACGGCGATGTGGCAGGGATTGCCATCAATCGAGGGCTGCATGTTAATGAGCGTCAGCCGTCCGGACTCAGCGTCGATCTCGAATGCGTTCATTACGCCCATCATGCCGCCGTCTTCATCCGGCGCGCGGCCCACGGAATATAACCAGGGCTCGGCCGGGTGCAGCGCGAGAAAGCCCGGCCGGTTGGCCTCGCCCGCGAGGCCCTGGTAAGTCAGGTCACCGGTCTCATGATCCAAGTGAAGCAAATATATGCCTTGGCCTTCCTCTGTCGTCATCGTGCCGATGTACACGCGCCAGAATGCCGGCGGTTCTGCTGCCGCGCTCAACGCAAGCAGTAGCGACGCCATGGCGATAGCGGCCATGGCCAGTATTGGACGGCGGCCGATCCTCATCAATCGCTCCCCCTTCTGTTGTTTTCTCTCCCGTTTTGTAGCCAAGATACTCCGTTATATCATGGAGTGAAACCCCGGTACTACTGATAAGTGAAGGTTCCGCGTTACCCTTTCCAGGTCATGAAGCGTAGCGCCGGCCGCGTCAAGGAGGAGTTATCGTGAAGACCGCGCCGTTCATAGCACATGCAGCCGTGCTGGTCATGCTTGGGGCTTCCATCAGCATGTCCGCCGTCACGGAAACGAGCGAGTATGCGCTGGAAGTGCTCCCCGCTGAGCATTCCCGGACGACGGATCCCGAGACCGGCGCCGAATTGTTGTATATCACTACGGATCCCGCCCGGGACTGGAATCTGTATTTCTACCACCGCTCCTGGCTTGCCGACAACTCGCTGATTCTTTTCCGGTCCGAGCGCGAGCGGGGAGGACTCATGGGGTATCTCGTCGAAACCGGCGAGCTCGCGCGTTTGCACACGCCAGAGGGCGGCGTCACCGGCGCGACGGCCGCCAAGGGCCGCAACAGCGTTTTTGTGCGGCGGGGCGTGGAGATCCTCGAACTTGCGCTCGAAATCAACATCTCAGCGGACCCTGAATCAACGCGATCCGAAGTGCACGTCGAAGAGCGGGTTCTTTGCCGAATCCCCGAACACGAGAGCGCGACGGCAGTGAACGAAAACAGCGACGAGACCATGCTTTCCATCGGTCTGACAGGTGTTGAAGGCGTAGACGGGCCGGTGATTTACACCATCGATGTAGCCTCGGGCAAACTGAGCGAGCTGTGCCGTCTGCCTGATCCTCCGGGGTACGGCGGGCACGTACAATGGAGCCGCACGAACCCGTATCTTCTTAGCTTTCCCGGAAGGCCATCGCCCGACAGCGACTTTTCGGGACCGCGCCGCGAGAATGAGGGGCCCACCGATTTCGAGAACCGGCGTGAACGGTTGTGGGTCGTCGACGTGCGGGACGGCGTCCCCCGCAACGTGTACCGCACGCTTGAAGGCGAACTCGTTACTCACGAGAGCTGGTGGGTCGATGACCAGATTCTGTTTTGCGGCGGCACGCGAAGTGAGCCGCCTGTTGAACAGCATGTGAAGGTGCTCGACATCTATACGGGACATGTGCGCGTGATTGGAGCGGGGGCGTGGTGGCCCGATGGGGAACCGGAGGAACTGGCGCGGTATAGCTGGTGGCACGCGGCGGGTAGCGAGGATGGCCGGTGGGTGGTGGCCGATAATTTTCATGGCGACATCAAGCTTTTCGAAGGCGCTACGACGCGGCCTCATATGTTGACGCGCGGCCATCGCACGTACGGTCAAGGCATCCATGCGCATCCGGGTTGGGATAACAAGGGCGAGCAAGTCATCTTCGCCTCGGACAAGCGCGGCGAGCAAAACGTGTGCGTCGCCACGATTCCGCCGGAGTTGCAGGAGCAGGTGAAAGACAATACCAGCGGTCTCAGTGAAACGGCGCCGGGCGAGTGAAAACCGCAGCCGGCGCGCTCAGTCGTCCCAGATCTTCGTTTCCACGCGCCCCGTGCCGCTTACCGCGACAGTCGCGTCGGCATAGTTTCCGGCGCCCGTGATGGGCGAGTCGCCGATGCGGCCCACCTTCTTTCCGGTAAGGCCGCCCGTGGAGGTGGCCGCGGCCAAGT
>PUMX01000279.1 GCA_003552485.1 Candidatus Hydrogenedentota bacterium | reverse complement strand
CACGGCTTCTTCCGCCAGCAAATTCGCCCACCAATGGGCCGGGGCGGGTTTGCCGCGGCCACTCAAGTAGATGGTTTGCTCAACCTGTGTGTTGTGCATCCGGCAGAAGTCAAGAAAGTCGTTGATGGTAATGAGGTTGCGGTTTGGGTTCACGTGCCATTCATAGGGCAGGCCGCGGGTAATCGGCGCCCGGCCTTGCAACAGAATCTTGGCGCGGATCTTCCAGAAACCAAAGTTCGGAAAGCTGACGATGCACCGTTTGCCGATGCGCAGCATCTCATTCAGCACCAGTTGTGGCCGTTTGATCACCTGTAGCGTCATGCTGAGGATCACATAGTCGTAGCTCTGGTCGGGAAACGCCCCGAGTCCCTCGTCCACATCGGCCTGCACAACCGAGATGCCGCGCCGCACGCAATTGACCACATTGCCCTGCGCCTTCTCCAGGCCCATGCCGTCCACCTGCTTTTGCGATATCAACCGGTACAGCAGTTCGCCGTCGCCGCAGCCAATGTCGAGCACGCGCGAGTTTTCGTTGACCAGATCAACGATCATGTCGTAGTCAACGCGATGCCCCTCGTAAATGCTATTTGATGCGCTCGGCGGTGGTTCGTCTTCAGCTTCGGAGTCCACCTCGAATGTGAGATTGGGCGTGCGCACTTTTTGCGGATGCATCGAATGTTCGAGGAATCCGCTGATGAGCTTTCGCATGACGCCCACCTCGAGCAAGAACGCGTCATGCCCGTAATCCGAGTGAATATTGCAGTACGTCACGTCCTTGCGCTGGCGCATGAAGGCGTACACCATTTGCTCGGATTGATAAGGCGGGTAAAGCCAATCCGTGGTGTAGGAAAGGACCATGACATTGCTGTTCACACTCGCCATCACCTCGTCCAGATTCTTGTGTGGCGTGGTGATGTCAAAGTAATCGATGGCCTTGGTGATGTACAGGTAGCTGTTGGCGTCGAAGCGGTTGACGAACTGCTCGCCTTGGTAATCCAAATAGGTTTCTACGGAAAACTCGCTGCCGAAATCGTAGCTGTATTCCCCGTCGCTGCGCAGCGCCCGGCCGAACTTCATTCGCATGGATGTATCGGAGAGATACGTAATGTGCGCCAGCATGCGCGCAATGGAGAGTCCGGTTCGCGGCGGCTCCCCGTCATAGTACTGTCCGCCCCTGAAGTTGGGATCGGCCCGGATGGCGTGCCGGCCCACGGCGTCAAAGGCGATCGCCTGAGCGCTTTGCCGCGGCGTGGTGGCGATGAGGATAGCGGATTCCACGGAATACCGATAATTAACGGCCCATTCCAGGGCCTGCATGCCGCCCATTGACCCGCCGGCGACGGCGAGCAGCTTTGATATGCCTAGATGCTCGACAAGATATCGCTGAGCGCGAACCATATCGCCGATGGTGATGACGGGAAAATCAAGGGCGAACGGCTTGCCGGTCTCAGGGTTAATCGAGGAGGGTCCGGTCGAGCCTTGGCAACCGCCGATGACGTTCGAACAGATCATGAAGTACTTGTTGGTGTCGAACGCCTTGCCGGGACCAATCATCTTGTCCCACCAGCCCGGCTTGCGATCCTCTTCACTGTGATATCCCGCTGCGTGCGCATCGCCTGACAACGCGTGAAGGATGAGCACAGCGTTCGACTTGTCTTCGTTCAGTTCGCCGTAAGTCTCGTAGGCAAGCGTTATGGGGCCCAGCTTCTCGCCGCATTCCAGTTCGAGTTCATTGGGCGGATGGGCGAAGGTGAAATACTGGGTTTCTACAAGTCCGACTGACCCGTTTTCCGTCATACCGTTCTCTTGCTTCTCCCTGACCAAATGGCTACGGCGCGGACGCCCCGCGCCCGCGCCGTTCATTCGGACAACGCCTCTGGTTTATGCGCTGGCGGCATTTAGCGCCTGATCCAAATCTTCGACAATGTCCTGAGCGTCTTCCAGGCCCACCGACACCCGCACAAGGTTGGGTGTAACGCCAGCGGTCCGTTGTTCTTCTTCATTCAACTGCTGGTGCGTGGTGGAGGAGGGGTGAATGATCAACGTCTTGGCGTCCAGCACGTTAGCGAGATGAGAGGCCAGCTTCACGTTGTTGATCACCCCGCGGGCCGCCTCATACCCGCCCTTCACCCCAAAGGTCAGGATCGCGCCCTGACCGTTCGGCATATACTTCATTGCGCGTTCGTAGTCCCGGTGCGATTTCAGACCCGGATAATTCACCCACTCGACTTGTGGGTGGCCGGACAAGAACTCGGCGACCTTTAGCGCGTTCTCGCAATGACGCGGCGCGCGCAGGTGCAGCGTTTCAAGCCCCTGAAGGAAGAGAAACGCGTTAAACGGCGACATGGCCGGCCCCATGTCGCGCAGCAACGTGACGCGGGCCTTGATGATATAACTGATGTTGCCCAACGGCTCGAGCGCCTCAAAGAAGCGCATGCCGTGATAGCTCTCATTGGGCTCGGTCAACTCCGGAAACTTCCCATTGTCCCACGGGAAGGTCCCTGCGTCAACAATGACGCCGCCAATCGACGTGCCGTGGCCCCCGATGATTTTCGTGGCGGATTGGACCACGATATCGGCGCCGTGTTCGATAGGCTTGAACATGAACGGTGAGGTGACCGTATTGTCTACCATCAGCGGAATGCCTTGCTCGTGGGCGATCTTTGCGATGGCTTCGAAATCCGCGATGTCATTCGCGGGATTCCCAATAGACTCGACAAATAGAAATCGAGTGTTTTCATCGATTCGCGCCGCGAAGTTCTCCGGATTGCTTGCGTCGACGAAGCGCGCCTCGATGCCCATATCCTTCAAAGTGTGGGCGAACAGATTGTAGGTTCCCCCGTATAACGTCTGTGAACTTACGAAGTTCTGGCCGGCCCCGCAAATGTTCAGTGCGGCCAGCGTAATCGCCGCGGATCCCGACGAGACCCCCAACGCCATGAGGCCTCCTTCGAGAGCGGCCATGCGCTTCTCAAACACATCCGTGGTCGGGTTCATGATCCGCGTGTAGATGTTGCCGAATTCCTCGAGGGCGAACAGGCGCGCGGCGTGATCGGTGTCCTGAAACTGGTACGAAGTAGTCTGGTAGATGGGCACGGCGCGCGCGCCCGTGGTGGGGTCCGGCTGCTGGCCGGCATGCAGGGCCAGTGTCGCCATGCGATACGCCTTGTTCTGATCGGTCATGGTGATGGTCTCCACGTGTAGGACGGCGCTGCACGGAAAGCGGCTCGTCTTCGCGTCTGCCTAAGGGCGACGGAAACGCCATCAGCGCCTGTAAGATGACATAGCACAGTCTTTATGAACACTGCGCCAAGTGGTCCCGCGTGTGGTCCACACCCCGGTTCTTGCGGAAATGGGGAATCTACCCGGAGGGGACAGCGAACGCAGGCGTCATGCTAGCAAGTCGCCTACATCGAGTCAAACGGTTCAACGGCGCTACGCTTGTCCACGAGCGCCCGGCGGCGGATTAATCACGCGCCGGGCGCCAAGATGCTCAGAAAGCCATCACTCGTCGACGGCCTTGCGCGCCTCGTGCAGTTCACGCCAAGAAATAACAATCACGCCTTCTTCTTCGATGGCCTCTTTGAGGCGCGGGTCCGTCATGGCGAGCAGGTCTCCATAACGGGTGGGGCCCGACGCGGTGATCTCATTGAAATCTTCAGTCGGGTAGGCCGCATGGACAATGATCTCCGTCACACCCGGCGGAAGGTTGCGGATGACCTCGGTGTACCGCTCCAGCTTTTCCTCCTTTTCCCAACCATAACTACTGGCGTGCAGGTAATCGAGCACAGGCAGTCCGGCGTCCCAGACGCGTTCGGCCGCTTCGTCAACGCGGGCTTGGCGTTCCTCGGAGATCTCGCCCTCCAAACGGTTCACCGCCAGGCGGATAGGCAAGTCCTTTTCGATGCCGATGTTCACGTAGCGCTCAAAGAACTCGGGCGATCCATTGAGCGTGCCCATGTGGGTGTCGAGGTGGGAGATATCGATTCCCATGTCCTCGGCCATCTGTATCTGGGCGCGGGCTTCCGCCTCAACCTCATCCGCAGTGGCGTTTTCCACGACCTCGGCGACACTCGGCCACATGTATCCATCGTCATCGTACAGTCCAGGCGCCACTGCCCGCCCCACGAGCGGCGTCCACCGGTATTGGCCAAACTCCGAAGTGTGTGTCAGGTGCAGGCCCGCGCACACCTCCGGATTCTCTTCGAGATAGTCGCGGATCCCCGTAACCCAGCTACAGGGCATCATGATCGTCCACGATGTCACAACGCCATCCTCGAGACTCTGAATCGAGCCGAGGTTCTGACCGTGGGACATGCCCGCGTCGTCGTTGTTGAAGATGACTACCCGATCTTCAGGGCCCCAGCCCATGCGTTCGGCAAAGGTGGGCGCGTCAGCGGCCGCGCCAAACATACCCCCGAAAAGTCCCGCGCACAAGGCTGTTATTAACATACGATGCTTCATGATGCGTACTCCATTATTTGCAAACATACAGGCTGACGGCCATACACTTTCTTGTCATCATTGCCGTCAACCGTTGTCCTATGCGATGACAAGCCAGCAGAGAGTGTAGCACTATCGGCTCATCAGCTTCACATACGCGCTACGTTTTTGGGTTTGCTTGGCAATTGCGGCAAAGGCGAGGGATTGTGCTAGGCTAAGCTGACGCCGTGAGAAAACAGCGGCGCGGTTAACCCGTTACGAATAGGAGGAGATCATGCCCAGCACTGAGCGACGTTCAATCTGGCGGCAATGGGGCGCCACCGGCGCGGCCGCGGCCGCCGCGATAACGGGCCTGGCTCATACCGAGGCCCAAGCGGAGCCGGCCGCAGACGCGCCTTCGCGGCCGAACATCGTATTTGTCTTCACCGACGACCACGCGGCCCAAGCCGTGAGCGCCTATGGGTCGAAGATCAATGAAACCCCGAACCTGGACCGGTTGGCGGCCCAAGGCACGCTTTTTGAAAATGCGTTCGTGGCCAACTCGATCTGTTCGCCCAGCCGCGCAACGCTGTGGACCGGCGTGCATAGCCACATCAACGGTGTGTTTACCAATCGCGAGGCATTTGACGGGCAGCAACAGACCTTCCCAAAGATTCTGAGCGAGGCAGGCTACGAGACGGCTATGATCGGCAAGTGGCATCTCGAAAGTGAGCCCACGGGCTTTGATTACTGGGAAGTGCTTTACGGCCAGGGCCCCTACTACAATCCGCCCATGCGCACGCCCGAGGGCCGCGTCGAGCATACTGGCTACACGACCGACGTCATCACCGACCTGACCATCGAATGGATAAGCGAGCGCGTGGAATCCGATAAACCCTTCGTCGTTATGTCTCACCATAAGGCGCCGCACCGAAACTGGAAGCCGGGGCCGGACCACCTCACCTTGTACGACGATGTGTACATCCCGGAACCGCCCACCTTGTTCTCTGACCATGCGGGACGGGGCACGGCGGCCAAAGAACAAGAGATGAGCATCGCCGATCACATGGACATCTACTGGGACCTCAAACTGGATCCCCACGACGACTACTGGGACGAGGAAGCAAGCCAGTGGCGCGAACGGTACCGCGAACGCTTAGGCAGGCTGACGGATGAGCAGCGCGAAGCCTGGGATGCGGCGTATAGCCCGAAGAACGAAGCCTTTCTTGAAGCGGACTTGCGCGGCCGGGATCTGGTGCGCTGGAAATATCAACGGTACGTGAAAGATTATCTGCGCACCATCGCCTCCGTGGACGACAACGTGGGCCGGCTCATGGATTACCTTGAAGAGGAGGGTTTGGCCGAGAACACGGTATTCGTCTACAGCTCGGATCAGGGGTTCTTCCTCGGTGAGCATGGCTGGTACGACAAACGCTGGATCTACGAGGAATCGCTGCGCATTCCACTCATTGTGAGTTGGCCGGGCGTTACCGAGCCGGGTTCCCACAACATGGATCTCGTGCAGAATATTGACTTCGCGCCGACCTTCATCACGATGGCGGGACTTGATCCCCCGGAGAACATGCAGGGGCGAAGCCTGGAACCGCTTCTGCGCGGCGAAACGCCCGAAGACTGGCGGGAGAGCATCTACTATCACTACCTTGAGTTTCCCGCCGTGCACATGGTAAACCGTCACTATGGAATGCGCACGGACCGCTACAAAATCACCCATTTCTATGAACTTGGGGAGTGGGAGATGTACGATCTGCAGAGGGATCCCTACGAGCTCAACAGCGTTTACGACGATCCGTTCTACGAGGAAACACGGGAAGAATTGAAGGAAGAACTCTACGCGCTGCAAGAGGCCTATGGCGATTCGGATCCGCAGGCGCCGCTCGAAGAGCAGCGGGAAGCCGCGGAGGAAATCCGGGCGGCCGATTACATGATGCCGTAGCAGCGGTCTTTGCGCTGCGACAGTTCGCAAAGAACCCGACAAACTAAAGGAGCTCGACCAATGCGTAAGTATAACCAGCCTTTTCTTGCATTCTTCACCGTTGGCCTACTGGCCCTCGGCACAGCTTTTACGGCCCACGGCGTCGTGGATCTCGACGAGTGGGAAGGCGAAGCCATCGAACCCGCTCAGCTGCTGGAATGGGACCGCTGGGGCGTGGGCGAGTACGCGAATTTCCGGGACGCCGCCGTTCACATGATGGAAACCGACGATTCGGAGGGGCTGATGCTGGTAAGTCCCGAACCCTACGGCGAACGCGTCGTGCTCACCTACAACGTCATGACCTTGCAGGCGGCGACCGTCCTTG
>PUMX01000137.1 GCA_003552485.1 Candidatus Hydrogenedentota bacterium | reverse complement strand
GGCAAGGCGCTCGTATTGGCTACGATAGTTTTGTCGCTTGGGGCGCTGCGTTGCTTCTTGTGGTCTCGCCGGTGCTTCCCGTTGTGAACGGCATGAACAGTATGGCCCTATTCTGGCGGCTGGGCTTGAACCCGGAGGAGATCCACTGGTTTATCTCATTTCCCGTATCCGTTGCGTTGCTTTTGTCACTCATGGCCCTCGTTCCCAGTAAGCCGTTGCGCGGCGGCGTGATTGGAGTGGCGTGGCTGATCTGCGCCCTATTGGCGGCCTTTTACCTTTACATGCACGCTTTGCAACAGCCGGGTGTGCTAGGCGAACAGCTCAGCCAGGGCGGCTTCTTCCAGCCCGGCATTATTGTCTTCACCGTTGGCCTTCTGGCCATGGGCGCCGCCGGCGCGATAGGAATGTGGTCAACGCCACGGACCCGCTTGGCCGTGCCCATTATTGTTGGCCTCGCCATTATCGGATTGGGGCTCACGTTCACGGATTTTGGAGGCCTGTTGCGCCCGGATCCGCGTTTGAGCGTGACGGTCGAACGCGCGCCCGGCGCTATGCGGCACAGTCACCAAGCCACCGTGACCATCGCTAACGCGGGCCGCAACACGCTCATTGTCTCGCAACGATCGCTTCAACCTAACGCCTATGCCCTCACATTGGAGAGGCAAGCAGCGGACAACGGGTGGCGGGACATAACCCAAGCGCAATTCGTTCAGAGGGGCGTGCGGCGTTATGGCGCGGCAAGCGAGGAGCTTCCGCGGGTCGAGTTAGCGCCCCGAGAGTCCACGACGTTGGTCTTTGGAGTAGATGGCGGCGAGCACCGCGCCATTCTCGCGTCAGCTCCCCGGCCTGTCCGCGCTGAGGTCGCCACATTCGAAGTCCCAGAACCCGTGCATGTCGCGGAGGCTGAGCCGGACGAGTTGGCCCCCTTGCCCGGCGAGCCCGACTCGAATGAAGACCCGCCCGTTGTTCCGCAGCCCGACCGCGTTTCTGAGATTGAGGAGGAGCCCGAAGAAGACGAGCTAACCGAACCCACTCCGCCGGAACCGGCCGTGACGGAAGCCGAGTTGCGCGGTATGGTCCGGGCTCGTGAGCGCGCGCCTCGCTTCTATTTCGTGGTGCGCCATCCAGATGGCGAAACCACTCAACACACGCTTGAATTGGGTGGTATTCTCCATGAAGGGTGGCGCATCGAGGAGTATAATCCCGACCGCCATTCCGTAACTCTTGTTGACGAAGAAAACAATCTGTTGGTTTTGCGCCGGGGCGAAAGTGGCGTGCTCGACTCGGCTCAGGAAACGCTGGAAGAAACGGAAAACGGGGAGGACGAACACGAAGCCGAGGAGTACAGGAATCGCGAACAAGAATATGATGACCCGGAACAAGAGAGTTAGGATGGACTGCGTAGTATTTCGCGCCGCTTATTCTACCTTGTCGCGGTATTGGTCGATCTTTTCTTGAACTCCTTCCAACTCAGGATCAAGCCGCCGCGCCCGCTCCCACTCGCCAATGGCTTTCTCGACGTCGCTTCGAAGCAGGTAGGCGTCTCCAAGATGATCACGCAGGATCGCGTCGTCGTTGTTCATATGGAAGATGGCGCGCCGGATAAGCTCGACGGCGCGGTCCGCATCGCCCATTCGGTAATATACCCATCCCAGACTGTCGAGGTAGTAGGCGTTGTCCGGGTCCAAATCCAGGGCGCGGTTGAGCATGTCGCGGGCTTCTTCAAGCCGCATGTTCTCTTCGGCGTAGAAGTAGCCGAGGAAATTGAGCAACGTGGGATTGTCTGGATCCAGCCTCAAAGCAGCGCGCAGGTGACGCTCCGTGCGGCGGGGGTCACCGCGTTCGTAATAGATATTGGCGAGATAATGATGCGCGTCGCGGTCGGGGCCATGGGTTTCCAGTGCGTCAAGCAATACGGATTCGGACGCTTCCTCTTCGCCCATGGTCATGAGCAGCCAGCCATACAATATGTCCACGATCCGCGACGAAAATCCTTCCTCACGCAGCTTGTCTAGCTTACTGGCAAGGAAGGGGGGCGCCAAGTCACGCCCATACAGGTACGCCAAATCGCTCAAGAATTGCTTCGCTTCCCCGTCGATGTCGCCTTGCACGTCGTCGAGGCCCTCGACGAGGTCCTCATAAGGCTCCTCCTGGCCCTTGCGGCTTAGCGCGCGCAGCAACTGCCCGAGGAGCGGCGCCTCCGGCGGCGGATCAACTCCTTCAGCTGCAGCGTAACGCTCCGCATAGAGATTGAGGAACATCGCCTGGATGTAGTGCCGGGGTTCGGCTTCGGCGCGTGCAAACAGCACGTTCAACACGCGCATCGCGCGGGGCAATTCGCCGAGACGCACCCACGCCGCCGCCAAGTGCTCGCGCGCGCCTTGGTAGTCGGGCGCACGCGAAAGCAGCTCCTCGAGTTGGTCGCGCGCCGCTTCGGCGTCGCCGAGTTCGAGGCACGTGACTCCAAGCAGGTATCGTGCGCGATGATGGTCCTCGTTTAGCTCGAGTGTGCGCTCCATCGACCTGCGCGTGGCTTCGTAATCGTTGATGCGGGAAAGGTTCAAGCCCCGTTGAAAGTGCAGATTGGCGGAATTGGGGTTCATTTCGATGAGTTTATCGTAAGTCCGAAGCGTGGCCACGAGGTCATTGGTGCTCTCTTCGGCCATGATCAGCGCCTGGTAGCCGGCCGGGCTGTCGGGATCAAGCCGGATTACTTCTCGGAACGCCTCGGCCGCGCGTGTGTAGTCGCCGCGCTCCAAGTGTACCGCGCCAAGCACCGCCCACAGCCCTGGGTTGTCCGGCCGCAGGCTTACCGCCGTCTCACCCGCTTGGGCGGCCTCATCAAGGGCCTGCATACGGAAGTACGTCTGCATCAGTTGAGTGTGCAGCGTCGGATTGTCGGGATCCAGCTCCGCCGCCTTCTCCAAGGCTTGGGCGGCCTCCTCAAACCGGCCCGCGCTGCGGTGAAACGTCGCGACGATGTAATGATTCATGGCGGTGGCGGCGCTGGCTGGGCTGTCGCGCAGTCCACCGAAGAAAAACGCATCCAAGTTGACCGCTGGCCCGCTGGCGCATCCCGAGAGCGCCAGCGCCAGGATCAAAACCAACCACCGCATGAGTCGACTAATCCTCTTCACATTGCGTGAACAACTCGATTTGCTCGTTTCGGGCCGCGTGCGCGAAACTCCGCCGGTGCAGCGGGCATGGCCCAAGCGTCCGAAGCGCTTCAAGATGCCGCTCGGTTCCATAACCCTTGTGCCTGGCGAATCCGTAACCTGGATACTGCGCATCGTATTCCACCATGAGGCGATCCCGTGTCACCTTGGCCACAATCGAGGCCGCCGCGATGGACATCGAGCGTTGGTCGCCCTTCAAGAGCTGTTGGTGCGGAATAGGGCAATCGGGCAACTTGAAGCCGTCCACGAGCAAGTAGTCTGGCGCGGGTTGCAATTGACTCACCGCTTCGCCCATCGCACCCAGGTTCGCCGCTTGAATACCTTCTTCGTCAATCAGCTCCGCGTCCAATACGGCGACGCCGATCTCGTGCCCTTCCGCATGCAGCCTGGCGCATAAACGTTCCCGCGCCGCCGGCGTGAGTTGCTTGGAATCGAAGATTCCCGGAACCGGCCCTTTGAGCACGACCGCCGCGGCCACAATGGGTCCCGCGATAGGCCCCCGCCCGGCTTCGTCGACGCCCGCGATACGAGCACACCCCGCTTCCTGCGCCTGCGTCTCGAAGGTCAGTAAGGACTTCGCCCGCTCCATCTGGGCCACGGCCTCGGCGGCTCGGATCTGACATTCAGTATACAGCGGCGCTGCGCCGCGCCGATCATCCGTGCGCAAAGCTTCGAGGAATTCTTCGGAATACGGAGGTCCCGCTTTGACCGTTTTGCGCAGCTCCGCCAACGTCGGACGCGCCATTCGTTGTTCTCCTCACTGCATTCCGGCCAATTCGCAACACGCGGAGCGATTTGACGCGCTAGCGGCGCAAGCCTGCGCCGCAGGCAATTGTTAGCAGGTTCTGGCGCGGTTTGTAAACCGCCGGTTCCCGATGCGCCAAAGAAATACGGGCGGGTGCGCCGACCCGCCCGACAGACACATCTCCCGCTGTGCTGCGCGGGCTACGATTTCTTCTTCGTCGACGTTCGTTCCTTGGCCTTCACGCGAGCCGCCTTACCCTTGCGTTCGCGCAAGTAGTAGAGCTTCGCCCGGCGCGTGACGCCTTCGCGGCTCACCTCGACCTTCTCGACCCTCGGGGAATGGAGCGGGAAAACGCGCTCGACGCCTTCGCCATACGCCACGCGACGCACAGTAAAGGTGGCCTCAGGGCCCTCGCCGCCGTTGCGTCCGATCACGATCCCTTCGTAGACCTGGATGCGTTCCTTTTCCCCTTCAACCACGCGGAAATGGACTTTCACCGTATCGCCAACATTAAACTGCGGTATGCGGCTGGCCTCTTTCCGCTGGGCCTGTCTCAATTCTTCCAGTGCATTCACGGCTGCTCTCCCTTTCTTTCAGCGTCCTCTTCGCGCTCGATTTCAGCAAGAAGCACGCGGTCATCCTTGTCCAAATTGTTCAATAAATCCGGCCGGCGCCGGCGCGTCAGCCGCAAGGCCTCTTTTCTGCGCCACCGTTCAATGGCGGCGTGATCGCCATCAAGCAAGACCTGAGGCGCGGCATAGCCCCGAAATTCGCGGGGCCGCGTGTACTGTGGCGGCCCAAGCACGCCGTCATAGAACGAGTCGGTCTCGACCGACTCCCAGTCACCCACGACTCCAGGCAACATCCGGCTGACGGCCTCAACCACGACCAGCGCAGGCAGTTCGCCGCCGCTCAATACGTAATCGCCGATGGACAACTCGCCAGCGCACAAATGCTGACTGACGCGCTCGTCCACGCCCTCGTACCGGCCGCAAATGAGCGCCAGATCCGGACCTTGCGCCAACTCGCGGACAATCGATTGGTCCAACCGGCGTCCTCTCGGGGACATCAGATAGACCTGGCTCAGCGAGTTCCGGTCCCTCAAACTCTCCACCGCGGCGAAGAGCGGCTCGCACTTCATCACCATGCCCGCGCCGCCGCCGAAGGGCGCATCGTCGGCCGTCTTGTGCCGGTCCAAAGCGAAATCGCGGATATTCGTAACGACGATTTCCAGCCGCCCAGCTTCTTGCGCCTTACCCAGCAGACTTGCGCGCAACGGCGCTTCCACAATCTCTGGAAACAGGGTGAGGATGTCGATCCTCATGATTCCACACTATATGGGGTCCAGTCCCCTAGAATGAGCCGCCGGGCCTGCGTGTCAACGGCTGCGACCACTGGGGGAATCAGCGGAATAACCACCGATTCGCCGTTGACCCGGCGTATCTCCGCCATGTCGTGGGCCTTGCCTTCGTAGAGCGCCGTCACTTCACCGATCTCGGCGCCGCTTTCGTCGAACACGCCCATGCCCACGACCTCCCTGGGGTTCAAGTGTCCGGGCGCGACTTCGCGGCGCTCTTCGCTAGTGATCAGCACGCGGCTGCCACGCAGCCCCGCCACGGTTTCGCGGGTAACGCCGGGGACTAACTCAACCACGCAATCATCGCCGGCTTGGCGGACGGATTCGAGTTTGAGGCGCCGTTCGCCGCCGCTCGTGGCGAGCCGAATCCAGCCAAGGCGTTCAAGCACATTTGTTACGCCCGCCGGCCCTTGAATTCGCAAGGCGCGCCGACCTGGCTGAACGGATTGGACGACACCCAGTTCCTCTCGCCTGTCAGCCACAATCCGTCTCCCGCATTCGTTGGGCGCGGCGAGACTATTCGTCGCCGATCTGCAGGTTCGCCCGTACGTTCTTCTTCGAGGCCGCAGAACTTAACAACGAGCGGATAGCCTTTGCCGTGCGGCCGTTCTTGCCAATCACGCGGCCCATGTCGTCGCTATGCACGTGCAACTCGTAATTCTCGCACTCAGCGCCTTCAATCAACCGCACGCGCACATCCTCTGGATGGACGACCAGCTTCTTGGCGATAAACTCGATCAGTTCTTTCACGTTAGCCTTCCGTCGGGCCGGATTCCGTAGCCGTAGCAGCTGTTTCTTCCGGCGCCGCTTCCGGTTGCGGTTCGATAGTGGCGCCGGTCGCCTTGGCCTTCATTACGCCAAAGTCAGACAACACCTTGCGTACTGTCGGCGACGGTTTGGCCCCTTTGTTAAGCCATTCCAGGGCCTTGGCCGCATTGACTTCCGCCCGGGTTTCGGGCCGCGCGCAGGGATGGTAGTATCCCAGCTCTTCGATAACCCGGCCGGTGGGCCGGCTCCGGTTGTCTGTAACCACGATGCGGTAAAATGGCGCGTGGGCGCGCCCGCCCCGCTTAAGGCGGATGACTGTTGACATGAAACTCCGTTCTCCTACCGTGCGCTGGCGGCGAATGGCGGACCTTCGCTTTCGCCACGCAGCGCGCTTTCGTTAAACTGCCTGCAAACTAGCCGTCGGAAGACCGGCGAACACTATCTTTCTAAATCGAATGGCGGCGCACGAGAGACGCGAGGAGCCTAACCTATTGTGCTTTTGCACGGCTCCTCCACTTCTCCGCACACGGCGCGAAACGCGGCCTGCTGCTTAGAAGCCCGGCATGCGCATGGACGCGCGTTTGCCCTTCTTCTTGCCGCCTTTCATCATCTGCTTCATGAGCTTCTTGCTTTGCTCGAAGTCCTTTAGCAGACGGTTGACTTGCTGCACGGATGTGCCGCTGCCCGCAGCAATGCGGCGGCGGCGGCTGCCGTTAATAAT
>PUMX01000491.1 GCA_003552485.1 Candidatus Hydrogenedentota bacterium | reverse complement strand
TTGGTAGGATTTTGTGCGGGTGTGGTAGTGATGTGTTGAGGAGCTCCCTTGAAAACGGCGTTACGGCGTTCAGGTTCACCTTCAAACCACCACGGTGCTTGCGGATTCTCCATGACAGCCACTCATGCTGCTCGCTCCCTAATCGCCGGATAATGCAACCAATCTAAAGCGATGCCGCAGTCTCGGGCTCAACCCCTGGCCAGCCTCTGGCATCCCTGCCGGGATGCGTTATTCGCAGACGTTGCGGGACCATAACGCGCCAGGGCCGGTCCAGGCTTTGCCTCCGTGACGTAGTTCAGCTAGGATGAAAGCGGGTCAAGGTGCGTATTTGGGCGCCGGCGGGATTATGGGCTGGCCAAGACAGTTGATGGAAAGGAGGCAGTCGTGGCGTTCCGGTTTTTTAAACGGCTCAAGGTGGCGCCCGGCGTCACGTTTAACCTAAGCAAGCGCGGGGGCTCGCTATCGTTTGGGCCTCCCGGCGCGAAACTGACCGCGGGAACCAGCGGATTGCGCAGGACGGTGGGCATTCCGGGCACAGGCTTCTACTACACGTCACGGTCGTCATTGAGCTCTGGACGCGGCCGGGCGCGTAGCCAATCGCCGCCAGCGCAACCTGCGCCGCAGCCGAAGGACCAAGTGGACTTGGGTTTCTTCACTAGGCTGTTCACTTCGGCCTCTGAGCAAGCTTGGGCGGATGGCTTGAAGACTATGCTGGAAGGCGACGAACAGAAAGCCTACGGCACGCTGGCCGGCCATACGCCAATGGAGGCGGACAGCGCCTTCGTCGCTGGGATTCTGGCGCTCAAATTGGGACACATCGAAGCGAGCATCCAACATCTTCGGGAAGCCTACGAGAAGCGGGGCGAACTGGGCAAACTTTTCCAGAAATACGGATTGGCCCCGCAGTTTGACATTCAGATCACCGATGACGTGCGCGCGCTTATTGGGGCCGACGCCCGCGGCGTGCTCCTCGCGCTCGTGGAAGCCTTCCAGATTATGAACAGACCCAAGGATGCGATGTCGTGTCTCGAACACTTGCTGCGCCTGGACGAGGACGACGTCGTGGTCAAGGTCTCGATGGCGGAATTGCTGTTGGAGCACGCCCATGGGAACAAGAACGTGCTGGACCGGGTCGTCCGTTTGTCACAGGGCGTAGAGAATGAGAGTGAGGTGCATGGAACGCTGCTGTTGTTCCGGGCCCAGGCGCTGCGCCAGATGGGGCTGTTGCAAGGGGCGCGGGACACGTTGACGCCGCTGCTGCGCCGCAAGAAGAACCGTCCGGATAGCCTGTTGCACGCCATCCGCTATGAGCGGGCGCTTGTCTATGAGGAATCGGGTAAGAAGAAGCAGGCGCGCAAGGATCTCGAACGCATATACGCGCAGGATCCGGACTTTGAGGATGTGGCGGAGCGGCTGGGCCTGACCAGCTCGGGTGCGCGGGAAGGCAGCACGCAATAGTTTGTTGCGCCGGGGACTGAAACGCGCCAAGGATTCGCCTCGGGCTGACGCGCGAAGCGCTGCAGCAAGACCGCCGCGCGCCGAATCATGCCCGGGATGTTTCCTTGATTGAGTTTTCCACAGCCGTATTGGCCGGCGGAATCGCTGAGTTCGCTCAAAGTGTGCGCTGAGGCCCGGTCGGATGCCCCCGGACTTCACCAGATTGATATCTTCGGCTGGCGCCGCGTATTCTCACACGCATATGTGCGGATTGCCACGCGGACCATCCGGAGTCTGTAGGGTCGATTCAACTCATGGGAGGGAGCATACATATGAGCGACAAGCAAGGGGTGTATCGGTTTTCTTTTGGGCCTTGGAACATTGACGAGGGCGCGGATCCCTTTGGTCCGCCGGTGCGGCAGCCGATTGCGTTCGCGGACAAGGCGCGCAAAGCCCGCGAGATGGGCTTTCACGGGTTGCAGTTTCACGACGATGACGCGGTAGAAGACCCGGATAGAAAATCGGCGAGCCAGATCGAAAACGAGGCCACGGAAGTCCGCAAGATTCTGGATCAAGAAGGGCTTGTCCCCGAGTTCGTGGCGCCGCGGTTGTGGTTCGCGCCCGAGACCATCGACGGCGCGTACACCAACAACGATCCGGCGTGCCGCCAGTACGCCATCGACCGTTCGAAGAAGGCGGTGGACATCATGCGCATTCTCGGCGCGGAATACATGGTGCTTTGGCTCGCGCGGGAGGGCACGTACATCCGCGAGAGCAAATCGCCCAACGAACAGATCTTGCTCATCCGCGACGCCATCAATGAGTTGCTGGACTACGACAAGGATCTGCGCATTCTCATTGAGCCCAAACCCAACGAGCCCGTGGACAGCGCCATCGTTTCGACGGCGGGCCACGCGATCGCCATGGGCTATATGACCAAGGATCCCGCGCGTGTCGGTTGCCTCATTGAAACCGCTCATTCCATGCTCGCCGGGCTCGATCCGTCGGATGACATGGGATTCGCGCTCGCTCACGAAAAGCTGTGGAGCGTGCATCTGAACGATCAGGGCGGACTAAAGTTTGACCAAGACAAATCGTTCGGCTCATACAATCTGCGCCACGCCTTCAACCAGGTCCGCGTCCTCGATGAGGCGGGCTATGGCCACAACGGCGAATGGGTTGGCCTCGATGTGAAAACAATGCGCACGCAGAAGCAAGAGGTAAGTTGGAAGCACCTGTCCAACAGCCTGAAGACCTTCCAGTTCGTGCTTGAAAAGGTGCGCTCCCTGGACAAGAGTATCCAGCGGCAGCTTATTCAGGAACGCGACTATGAAGAGTTGGACCGCTATATTCTGAACCACCTCATGGGCGTGCCTTACTGAGGCGCTACAGGTCCGTGTAATCGGCGCTACGGTTTCGCCGGCGGGCGAGTTCGCTGGCGTAACGGCGCCCAAGCGTATCCGCGTGCTCCTTGACCCATTCACCCAGACGCGTACGACCCGCCGGCCTGTCGTCGACGTGAAGGAGCCCGGCCATCAGGCCTGCGATCTCCTCACGGGTCAACATGACATCGCCCACAAAGACGCCGGTGATCCAGGCCAGCGCGTAGCCGACCGGCGCCGGGATCCGCATCATGGGCCGGACTTTGCCGATGGCTTCGCCGATCGTTCGGAGTAGTTCGCGGTACGTGTAGGTTTCGGGGCCGATGGCGTTCACCACCCGAACGCCATCGGCTTTTCCTTCGGTTACGGCCAACTGCGCGAAGTCATCCACGTGGATAGGCTGCAACTTGTATTCTCCATCCCCGAAGATGGGCGCAACGGGAAACCGCCGCAAACCCCAAGCGATGTTGTTAAGAAGGATGTCTTCGCCACCGAACAACAGCGCCGGGCGTAGAATGGAGTGGGTGACGCCGGTCTCAGCCAAGGCCTGTTCGACCTCGGCTTTGCCCTGGAAGTACGCCAAGGGCGAGTCCAGTGAAGGGTTGGTGATACTTACGTGAACGATGCGCCGGACGTTCGCCAACTTCGCCGCGTGGAAAAGCCGCCGCGAATTCTCTATGGCTTTGGCGAAGCTGAAATCGCGATGCTCGAAACGCACCCAGTAGGTGCTATAAAGGGTATGGACGCCATCAAGGGTGTCGACGAGGAAGGTTTCGTCTTCGAATGCGAGTGGGTAGGCCGCCACTGCGCCGTTGAATGGGTCGGGCCGCTTCAGTGAGTTGGTAAGCGTGATAACTTCCGACCCTTCATCCAGCAGACGCTGGGCGATCCGTTTGCCGGAATAGCCGAAAGCCCCTGTAACTGCATGCCTCGTATTCACAATATAGAGAGCCTATTTCCACGGAGCCCACGTCCCACGGCCTCCGCCATCATCCGGTAGATTCGGTAGCATGGCATACACCCAAAGGCTACTGCGGTCGCAGCGCTGGTTTCCTGGCCCAAAAGCCTAAAGAGGCGTGTCTAAAGCGGGCTCCCGCGTGTTACAATAGTCTCATGTCAAGATGGTAATGCTTGGCTGGTTTCACGAGGAATCCTATCGCAGATGCGAACTGAATTCGCCAAACTTCTCAAGCTCATTCGTAAGAATCAGGTCAAGGCCGACGAGGACTTGATTCGGCGCGCTTACCGGGTGGCCAACGACGCCCACCAGGGCCAGGCGCGCCTGTCTGGCGATCCGTACATCACTCATTGCATCGCGGTGGCGCGGATCCTCGCGCAATTGGATTTGGACGAGGTGACCATCGCCGCGGGTTTGCTGCACGACGTCATCGAAGACTGCAACATGACGCCGGCGCAGTTGAAGTCGGAGTTCGGCGAGGAAATCGCGTATATCGTTGACGGCGTCACGAAGATCAGCGCGTTGCACGTGCCCACCGAAGTGCTCACGCAGGCGGAGAAACAAGCGAATAACCTGCGTAAGATGCTTGTGGCTACCGCCAAGGACGTGCGTGTAATCCTGATCAAACTCGCTGACCGGCTTCATAATATGCGCACGATCGAGTATCTGCCCGAGGAGAAGATCAAGTCTATCTCCCGCGAGACGCTGGATATCTATGTGCCCCTGGCGAACCGCTTGGGTATCGCGCGTTGGAAATGGGAGCTCGAGGACCACGCGTTCCACCATCTCCATCCGAAGGAGTACAAGGAGATGGCCCGGCTCGTGGCCATGAAGCGCCGGGAACGCGAGGCGTGGCTTACCGAAACGACCCACTTCCTCGAAACGCGCTTGGCCGAGGCCGAGGTCGACGCCCGCGTTATTGGCCGCCCGAAACACTTGTACAGTATCTTTCAGAAGATGGTGGAACAAGGTAAAGACTTTGACGAGCTTATGGACGTGCTCGCCATCCGCATCGTCACGCAGACCGTCGCCGCGTGTTATAACGCGCTGGGCGTGGTGCATCAGGTCTGGCCGCCGGTGCCGGGCCGGTTCAAAGACTACATCGCCATGCCCAAGATCAACATGTACCAGTCCATTCACACCACGGTGATGCAAGCCAACGGACAGCCCCTCGAAATTCAGATTCGCACGGAGGAGATGGACCGCACCGCGCGCGAGGGCATCGCCGCCCATTGGAGTTACAAGGAAGGGCCGCGCCAGAAGGACCAAAAGCTGGACAGCCAACTCCGCTGGTTGCGGCAGATGTACGAGTGGATTCAAGACGCTCACGCGCCGGAGGAACTGCTCGATAGCGTTCGCCGCGAAGTGGGCATGTCGGACGTGTACGTATTTACGCCCAAAGGCGAAGTGAAGGAGTTGAACGCGGGCGCGACGCCTCTGGACTTCGCTTACGCCATCCACTCCGATGTCGGCCACAAGTGTATCGGGGCGCGCGTGAATGGCCGCATGGTGCCGTTGCGTTATCATCTGCAGACCGGCGATATGGTCGAAATACTGACATCAAGAAGCCAGACGCCGCACCTCGATTGGCTGGATATCGTCGTAACTGGCCGCGCGCGCAGCCGCATCCGGCAACGCCTGCGCGAATTGGGCGAACTCGAGCCGCTGGACACCGAGCCGCGTAGCGACCGTGATCCGCCGAAGCCCGAGCCAGTCAAAGTGGGCGTGCGCTACGTGGATGAACCCACGCGCAAGAAGTTGCTGCGTATCGATGGATTTAAGAACGTGGACGCGCAATTCGCCAAGTGTTGTGATCCCATGCCAGGTCACGCCATTATCGGCTACGCCACGAAGGGCGCGGGCATTACGATTCACCGGGGCGATTGCCGGAACTTCGCCAACACGCAACGGGATCATAGCCGGATCCTCGAAGCCTGGTGGGAGGGGGAGGAACACGCGGCTGTAGGCATGCGCGTAACCCTCGGCCAGCGGCCCAACGTGCTGGCGGACATCACCAACGCCATGCGCCCCATGAATCTGAGCATCACGCACGCCAAGTATAGTCCGGGCGAGAACGGCGCGAATTTTTTCGATTTTGTCTTCGAGGCATCAGACAAGGACAGCGTAGAACGCGTTTCTCACACCATACGGACGGTGCCCGGCGTCAAAGACGTAAGCACGCTGCCCGTGGAACACCTGATTCGCCGTAAGTGACGCCTCCCATGGAATCCTTTACAAGCGCTGCCACGGACACCTTCAAGCTGACGACCCAGTTCAAGCCGGAGGGCGACCAGCCTCAGGCCATTCGGGAACTCACCGACAATCTGTGCGAGGGCGTGCCGCACCAGGTGCTGCTCGGCGTTACCGGCTCCGGCAAGACGTTCACCGTCGCTAATGTGGTGGCCGAAATCAATCGGCCGACGCTCGTGCTCGCGCCGAACAAGATTCTGGCCGCGCAGCTTTACTCGGAATTTAAGGAGCTGTTTCCCGAGAACGCCGTTGGCTACTTCGTGAGTTACTACGACTACTACCAGCCCGAGGCTTATGTGCCCGCGACGGACACCTATATCGAGAAAGAATCCTCGATCAACGAGGAGATCGATAAGATGCGCCATGCGGCCACACAGTCTCTGCTCACACGGCGCGACGTGCTCATTGTGGCGAGCGTGTCTTGCATCTACGGCATCGGCTCGCCCGATCTGTATCAGCAGTTGCGCGTCGAACTCGCGCCCGGAGAAACCCATTCGCGCGATGATATTCTCGCTGGCCTGGTCGCGATGCAGTATCAGCGCAACGATATCGACTTTCACCGAGGGACCTTCCGCGTGCGTGGCGACACCATTGATGTGTTTCCCGCTTACGAGGCGGATATCGCAGTGCGCATCGAGCTGTTTGGCGATGAAATCGATGGGCTCTACGAGATTGACCCGTTGCGCGGCGTCGTGAACCGGCGCCTACGGCGCGTGGCCATCTACCCAGGCAGCCATTACGCGACTACGAAGGAAATCCAACGGCAGGCGACGGAAAGCATC
>PUMX01000480.1 GCA_003552485.1 Candidatus Hydrogenedentota bacterium | reverse complement strand
TGATGACGTTGTTGCGCAGGCGCGCGGCGAATGCTGGGTGTTCGTTCAGTTCATAGTAGTAGCTCCAGCGAAAAGCGAACGGCGGTTCGTAAACCGTATCGCCCAATGGAACGCGCAACGTTTCAATTTGTGGGGTATGAGTATGATCGGCGGTGAGGAAACGCACGCCGAGAAACTGTTCAGCAAAGTGATAAACGGCGAAGAGCGCGCCGCGGGGCGAGCCGCCTGAGAGCGTAATGCCGCGCGGCCCCGCTTCGATGAGCACGGCCTCCTCATTGAGCGAGTCATCAGCATCCTCGCCGTCCAAAGCGGCGCTGCCACCTACGCGAATCTGCTGATCCGGCGAGCGCGTGGTGGAGATGATTGGGAGTTCAGCCCCTGTGGTGTCCAGCAGAAACCGCTGCAATTCCTCTGCCGCGTATTGCTCGGCTTCGTGCGCCTCGTCGGCGACTACTATGGTCCAGTCGTCGAGCGCCTCTGCTCGTATTTCGAGGACTTCCGCCTGCGACCCAGCGTTGAGCATTGCCAGCGCCGACACAAAAAACAGCGCCCACCCGCGGCCCAGCGCTTGGCCGGGTCCGTTGGTGGGCGCGATGCCATTATGTGTTAACGGGAACACAAGGTATGGGGCGAGTCCGGCTAGTCCTCGTCCTCCTCGACCTCGCTATCTTCGAGCAGCATACGCTCCATTTCTTGCGTGGGTTCGTGAAGCCTGTGCTCGAGCGGAACTTCTGTTCGCGTCAACGTTCCGTCTTCTTCGCCCGGACCCCATTGGGCGTCGTTAATCGTGTAAAAGAACTCTACATTCGAGCCCTGGTTCAGCGTCAGGGTACCGTTGATCATCACGGGTTCCTGCACCAGATTAGCCGTTTCGCCCTCGCGCATGCGCACGAGCATCACGTCCCGCATGGGCGGTTCCTCGCAGAAATAACACTCCAGCGGGAGAGGAAGGAGAAGAAACTCCGAGACTTCTCGAAACTCATAGATGGGTACCATAAATCCCACGATGTCAACGCGTTCGCCGTCGCGCTCCAGTAACTCATCCGCAAACGTGGGGCCCGAGGCGCGATTGCCTGAGGTCCTACGCAGCAAGCTCCAATCCAGCAATTCGAGCCCTTGCTCGCTCCGCGCGGCTTCAACACTGCGCCGCCAACTGTCCATTTGTTCGACAAGCGAACCGCGGCGCAACTCGGAATTGGCGACCACCAATCCTCCAAGAAGCAAAGCAATGGCCAGCACTGTTCCTAATTCACGCACTACCCGTCTACGCACAATCAATACCCTCTTACGCTTGGCAACCCCTATGCCAAACTGATTACGGACTTATTCGGATTTTTGTCGCCCCTGCGGACATTTAACGCACCGCCGGGCGTGTTTCTTCCTCCACCTATAAGAATACCAGCACTTTGTTCTCTGTGTCCAACGCCAGCGTTCTCGTTCGCCTCTATCCGTTCCGGCCGAGCATCCGGTCCATCGCGTCCGAAGTATGGTACACCAACGCCTCGGGGTAGTGAGGGAAGGGGTTGAAGTACTCGAAGGTCAAATACCCCGTGTAGCCAATGTCCTCGAGCGCGTCCAGCACGGCGGGCCAGTTCGTTGAACCGTCCAGCAGCGGCCGAAACGCGTCGATGTTGAACTCAGCGTTCTTGCGGCTGAACTCCTTGAGATGCAGGTGGCGAATGCGATTGCCCAGTAGCGGAATCCAATGCTCCGGAAAATGGTACTGCATGATATTGCCCGTGTCGAAGTGGACTTGTACGTATTCGGAGTCGAAATGGTCCACGAAATCGTTCATTTCTTTAGGCGTATGGAGAAACGCGTTAATGAAGATGTTCTCCATGTTCATGTGGACTTCCTGGTGTTCGGCTACGTCGAGCAGCCGGCTCACCGCTTGTTTGGCGCGTTCCTCCGCGATGTCAAAACGCACGGGCGGTTCCTCGGGCATCCAGGGAACGTAGCAGGCGCCCGGCACAACCAAAAGGTCATCTGTGCCCAACAACCGCGCGGCGCGAATCATTTTCGCGGCAAGGTCTACCGCCCTTTCCCTTACATCCGGGTCTTCGTGCGTGAACGGATACGGCCAGAATAGAAACGAACAGACGCCCGCGATTTCGAGTCCTTTGCCACGAGCCATGTCGCCGATGGCGCGAATCTCGTCTTCGCTGGCTTCGGGCGAAAGGTCACCCTCGAGATCGTAGTTGAGCTCGACCCCGTCAAAGCCGGCGTCCGCGCAGATGTCGAGGCACGTCTCGAGGTCCATTTCCTCGGGGTAAGGCAACGCCCACAGGTTGATGGACTTCTTCATGTCGTATCGTTTGCCCGGGTTGGACCGGGCGGCTGCGTGGGCCGGCCCTGCGCTGGCCGCTGCGTTTGCGGCCATGGCCATCCCCGCGCCGGCGCCGGCGGAATACGCCAGCCATTCCCGGCGGCTCAGTCTGGAGTATCGGTCACCGGAGTTGCTGTCGGCCTGATGCTTTGGCATATCGAAACCTCCCCATATACACGCCTTTAAGAGACGAGTCTTGGCCCTGTGCAATAATAAGCAGTGTGGAATCGGCCAGCCGCCGTTCCACACTGCTACGTGTAACGACTCTGGAGCTTACGTACTCGTTAGTCCAGCGACCACGGTTCGCGATACTCATAATGGAGCAACTCATTTGCGCGCGGGTTGCCTACGAACTGCTCGATATTCGCCTTCCATTCCAGGCGCGACTGGGTCTGCAGCGCGATATTGCCAAGTAGCGCGAAGTTGTTGGACAGGTGGCCTACTTCGATGTCGCAATCCGGCGTCTCGCGTGTCTTGATGCAGTCCAGAAAATTGCGCATGATCAGTTCAGTGGGGTTGGCGGATTCCGGCTCGTGCTCGACCGGCTCGATGCGTGGCTCGGAATCCTGAAACTGGCCGCCGCGTTCCGGCATGGCCTCAAACCTGCGCCAACTCGAATAGACCACGCCCTGCGTGCCCCGCAACTCGATATCGCCGAACGGGAACATGCGATGGCCGCTAGCCTCGTACTGGCCGAACACGATCAGGCAACCCGACGGCAATTCGTAGGTGACCTCCAGCGTGTCCGGGATGGTGCGGTCGTCATCGACGGCGAACTTGCCGCCGTGCGCAGAGATGGAGACCGGCGCTTCCTCATCGAGCATCCAGCGGATGAGATCGAAGTAATGGACGCCCCAGTTGGCGAGTTGGGACGAGTAATCGGACCACCACCGGAAATCGTACGGAGTAATGTTGTCTTGGTAGGGCCGGTATGCGCGGGGCCCAAGCCACAGGTCCCAATCCAGATGATCCGGCGGATCCGTAGGCTCGCTCTTGCCTATCCCGTCAGGGTACATGTTGCTTAAGCGGTAGGCCCGCGCTATGGTCACCTTGCCGATTTCTCCGTCCTGAACGAAATCGTGGAGATCGTGATAGACTTGGGCTGACCGCCGTTGAAGGCCGACCTGCACTACCGCGCCGGTGCGGCGCGCGGCCTGAACCATCTTCCGGCCCTCGACGACCGTCATACAGACTGGCTTTTCGACAAAGACGTCGATGCCCGCCTCACACGAATGGATGGTCTGCAAGGCGTGCCAGTGATCGGGCGTGGCGATCACCATGCCATCAAGACCGCCCGCGTCGATCATGTCCCGGTAATCGACATAGGTGGGCACGTTACCGGGCAGTTCTTCGGTCCACTTGTCCAGCGGCGTTCGATCAACGTCGCAAAGCGCGGCAATCTCGACATCATCGAACTCGAGCGCCGCGTTAATCAACTGGCTGCCGCGGTTGGCCGGCCCAATTACGCCGAGCCGAATCCGATCATTGGCGCCCTGAACTCTGGATGCGCTTAGCGCCGTGCCTACCGCCGCCGCGGCGCCCGTCTTCATGAAAGTCCGTCGCGATACGTGTTCCGCCATTCCAGCCTCCTCCCGTTAAAACCGGTTTCTTGACTAACTCTACCCGAGTTCCGTGAAAGCGCCATTATACGCTCGCGGCCTCCGCGGTGAAACCCTGAGTCCGGGGCCCCGCGGATAAGCCGCGGTTCTATAGCGCGTGCTTGAGGCGCCCGGTGATGGACGTTTCTTCACCGGTCCGTTTGAGATCCGTTGCTGTAATAGCGTTGTAGAGTCACGGGGTCATTCCCTGCGGCCGCGCGTCTTGGTTCACGGCAAGAGTGAACCAATCACGGATTGAATGGCGCTATGGTAGGCAGGAATTGTGGCGCCACGGGTTGGTCACCCGCCGATAGGGGTTGAATGGATCCCCGGTTCGTGCGTCATGTTTAATGAAGTCGAAGCCACATCGGGTATTTACGGAGGGTGCAAGGATGAATCCTGCAAAGAGCATTTTTCTTACAGCGGTTGCGGTGGGCGCTGGGCTCACGATCGCGATGGCTGCGTCGGCCGGAACCCCGAGCCACGCCCGCATTAGTTACGAGGCGGGCGGGGCGATGGTGCGAGGTCCGGAAGATGCTGACTGGAGTTACGCCACCATCAACACGCTGGTGTTCCCCGGCGACGTCATCTGGTCTGATGATCAAGGCACGGTGGAACTGGAAATGGAAGGGGGCACGTTTCTGCGCATGGCTGATGGAAGCCGCGCCGATGTCAGTTCGCTGCCTCCCAGCACGACGATTGAAGGATGGAAGGGCGCTTTCTACGTTCACCGCGTTTCGCGCAGCCAAGGCGATGTGGTGTTTCGAACGCCAGCAGCCAGTGTTGAAATCGAGCGCGATTCAATGGCGCGCGTCGATATCCTTGAAGACGGCGCCACGACCGTGACGGTACGTTGGGGGCGTGTCCGGGTCCGT
The DNA here is from genome assembly GCA_003552485.1 of Candidatus Hydrogenedentota bacterium. Classification (GTDB taxonomy): domain Bacteria; phylum Hydrogenedentota; class Hydrogenedentia; order Hydrogenedentales; family SLHB01; genus PUMX01. The sequence continues at coordinate 2,092 of PUMX01000480.1, read as the reverse complement.
ACGGACGAAGGCGGCGCGGTGACGCTCACCGGCGGCAAGCGCGTCTTTATCGACCCCGGTTACCTACCCTCGTCCCCCGTCAGCTTTGATCGCAGCAGGGAAGACGAGTTCGATCGGTGGAACCGCGAGAGGGCGCGCATCCTTGCTGAAGGATTTGATAGCACCCCGATTACAAGCACAGCCGGCAAGACGCCGATTGGCGTACATGACCTCGATCGGTACGGCACATGGGTGCGGGTTGACGGCCGGCGTTACTGGCGGCCCACCGTGGTGCGCGAGTATGTCCCCTATCGCACGGGCTATTGGAGCTACTCGCCTAGAGTCGGCTACTGCTGGATTGGACCGCATCCTTTCACGTACGTAACCACGCACTACGGCCGATGGACGCACCATAGCCGCCATGGCTGGATGTGGACCTACGTCGATGGCTGGGCGCCTGCTCACGCCTACACGGTGCGCACGGGTGATTACTTCGTGTGGGGGCCGCTGGATTACCGGGATCGGCCCGTGGTCGTCGGCAGCGCCTATTTCACCATCGGCGACATGCGCATCAGCATTCACTCGAGTTCTTATGCGCCCGCGCGGCGTATCATCCACTACGGCGTGGCGCCGGTGCGGCCCGCTTCAACTACTATCATCACCACGGGCGATGTGCACATCTGGAACATCCACGGGCCAGCGGTAAGACGGCGCCCCTCTTTCGTACGTGACGTCTCCGCGCCGGTGCGTGACTATTCGCCGCGCCGCGTGATTCGCGGCCCTGATATCGCGGGCCCGAGAGGCGTTCAAGCGCGTAGCCGGATAGCCGATCTCGAGCGTGGTCTTGGCCGCGACCGGTTCTCCAGCGTGGAACGCACAGGGCTTCGCCAGGAACGCACGTCCGGCCGGACTGGCGAGCGGAGGGCGGACCTGCGCGAGGTGCGCATGCGTGACACGGACCGGCCCAGCCGGGTGGTCGAGCGCAATGGCCGGATGGCTGTCGACCGCGGCGATGAACGCGAGAGGGTGGCCGAAGCGCGAGGCGACCGTACGGTGCGTGGCGGCGGGGGCGATCCTGATGCAACGGCGCGCGCCGATGCGCGCCGACAGGGGCCGGAAGGCGAAGGTGTGGATCGGGAAGAACTGCGGTCCGGTATCCGTGGCGATCGGAGAACGGATGCCGAAACGGACATCAGCCGCCGGAGCGCCAGGCGCGATGATGACAGTGACGCGCAGGAACGGACCGCACGACGGCCCGATGCCGATGCGGAACGGGATGATGCTGACCGTCGTTCGCGTCGCAGCCCGGACGAACGGACGGAGCGCACAACACCATCCGAGCGTGAAATCCGCGCTTCCGAGCCAGCGGAAGAGAGGAGTGCGCCCGATCGCGATGATGACGGAGACGCCGCGCGCCGGACGCCCGACCGTTCGAGAACGCCGGCTACCGCGCAGCGTGATGATGACACGTCTGAACGGCGCACACTGGAACGTGGCCGGCCGCAGCCGCGGGATCTGAGCAGCCGGGACGAGGCGGCGCCGGAGCGCGAGCGCGAAACGCGCGCGACTGAACGCACGCCCACCCGAAGCGCGCCTCCCGAGCGGTCTATCACGCGTGAACGGAGCGAGGGCGCAGACCGTGACCGCGGCGGGTCACAGGTGCGCACGTTGCCGTCGCCATCGACGCGGGACCGCAGCGATTCCGCGGACGGGCCAAGCCGCAGGACGGCGCCTCGACAAGAGACCGAGAGCCGGAGCACGCCGCAGCGCGAGACTCGGAGCACACCGGAGCGGTCCACAACGAGAAGCACAACGCCGGACCGCTCGACAACCCGCGGGGCCAGTCCCGACCGCTCCTCTTCGTCGCCGCGTTCGTCAAGCGGGCCATCTCGCAGTTCGAGTCCCTCGGTCTCGGCGCCGCGTTCGTCAAGCGGACCATCTCGCAGTTCGAGTCCTTCGGCCTCGGCGCCGCGTTCGTCGAGCGGGCCGTCTCGCAGTTCGAGTCCTTCGGCCTCGTCGCCGCGTTCGTCGAGCGGGCCGTCTCGCAGTTCGAGTCCCTCCGCCTCGGCGCCGCGTTCGTCAAGCGGGCCATCTCGCAGTTCGAGTCCTTCGG
>PUMX01000512.1 GCA_003552485.1 Candidatus Hydrogenedentota bacterium | reverse complement strand
GCTGTGCGCTCGCCTCGAACGCGGTCCACGGCACAAGCCCAGCAACGAGCGCTACGGCAAGCACTAACGAAACGCTACGATTAATCTTACCCACACTACGCCCTCCCAATACCACGTGGTTTCCAACCCTATTCTTCCCAATGTGGTGTAAACAAAGTCTAGCACAGCCCCCGGCGCCTGTCAACATAATGAACGGACGCCCTTCCCGAAGTCTGTGCGCCCTTCTTTTAAGGCTGGTTGACTCACTCGTCAATGCGCAACCGAGCCAAGTAAATGCTACTCTTTTCTTCATGAGAAGAGTAGTAACTCATCCAGATCTCGCCATTGTGTTCGACCAAACCCGCGTAGCTTGTATCACCCCCGGAAGGAAGCTCCAAGAACTCGGTCATCGTACCGTCATCTGGGTCGATCCAGCACAGCGAAGTGCGTACGTTCTCGTCATAAAGCCGCACCGCCGCGAGAAAACGGCCGTCGCTCAGCCGAATCATCTCCGGTCCGCCAATGCGCGCGCCGAGATCGCTCCACGTCCAATCCGTGTACGGTGGCTGCGCTACGCCGATGTGACCGTTGCCGTCTGGGCCATCGCGCAGCAGGCAATATCCGGTTTCGTCCGGCCCGAAAACGAGCGAGGTCTCGTTGCCATCGCCGTTGGGGAAGAAATCTTCCACATGAGTCTCCCAACTCTTGCCATCCCGCGTACGATACAGCGTGCCTGCCGCGTCCTTGCCCGTATACCCGACATTGTAGCCCATACCATTATGCCAGGTTGTATTCCATCGCCACGTATCCGTTCCGCTGAGGCAGGCGTACACGCTGCCCCAGTCCTCCCCATCGTTCGATATCCATGTAACCGACTGACGGGCGACATCATCTACGGCCGATGTGAAATACACGGCGGAGGTCAGCATAATATGGCCCTCGCCCGTAATGGAGAGCTTCGCATCACGCACATCCCCGTCTTCCCACGTAAACACCGCCACCGATTCCCACTCGATTCCATCATCGGAACGAATAACGCGCACTTGACCGCTGGGATGGTTGCCGTGAACTTCGCCTTCTCGAAACGCGCAGTACCACGCACCCTGAAACCGAACCAGATCCGTGAACGCGTTATGCGGCCCCTCGTCCCAAATCCGCCGCACCTCAATCAGCTCGAGTCCGCCTTCATCCGCCGCCGCAACGGGCGCAACGGCCACAATAACGGCGCACAGCGCCAATAACCTAAGCATCGCCTTCATTTTCACTCCTCTGGGCCTCATCTCGTAGACCCACGGTTCGTCTGTCTCGCCCCTTTTCGTTCACCGCTCACATCCACGCAACGGCATCGAGGCCGCCGTAACCGGCTTCTTGGCTGGAAATTCCCGAGCGCCGCCCCATGCGGGCGGCGCTTCATAGGACTCAACAGCTTACACTTCGTCCGGAACCGCAAACTCCTCGCGCTCGGGCGGACGGATCATCGCGTTGGCCTCGTCGTTGTCGAATTGGCCGGTTTCCGCGTCGTAATGCAGCATAATATTGCCCAGCCGATGAGCGATGTTCGCCATATGGATCATCACATTGCTCGCGTGGGCCAGCGAAATGTCCGCCGTCGGTTTCTCGCGGGTGCGCACACAATTCAAGAAACTGGCGAAGTGATCCCAGCACCCATAGCCCGTAGGCCCGGGGTTCCCCTCCAGACGCTCGACCTCCTCGCCCTCGCGGTTAAACATGCGCACGCCCCGCGCATGCCGGCCCGCGTACATGAACTGGTCCGAGCCAAACAATTCGATGCGGGTGGCGTTCATTGGCCAGAAAGGCACGGGAATGGGCTGCATCCGCATATACTCACGGGCCCCGACGGTCTCAAAGGTCATGATGAAATCGTCGAACTCCCAGCTGACCGACTCGAAATCGGGAACCTCAGAATCATCATCCGGCTGCAGGTACTGGCCAGCAATCGAGCGCACGCTCTTGGGCAGGCCCGGGTCGCCCATGAGCATGAGCGCCATATCGAGCTGGTGGACGCCGTCGATGGCTTGGCCCGCTGCGTTGAACTCCCAGATATTGTGCCATCCGTGATTAAAGAGCCGTTGGTAATAGGGCCATTCCGTCGGCACACGCCCCAACCACTTGTTCCAGTCAAAGCCTTCCGGCGGATCACTGGGCTCGCCAAGATGAAACGGGCTCGCCAGCAGCGCGCGCCCATACACCTTGACCATGGGAATCTCGCCCACGGCGCCTTCGTGAATGAGGTCGCGCGTCTTCATCGCGTATTCGGCCGAGCGATTCTGCGTGCCCACGTCGATGAAGCGTCCATGCTTCTCAGCCGCCTCGACCATCTTCTGGCTTTCGTGGATGCTGTGAGAGTGCGGCTTCTCGACAAACACGTCCTTGCCGGCCTGTACGGCGCGGATCGAGGGCAAGGCATGCCAGTGGTCCGGCGTGGCGACCACCACTGCGTCCACCTCATCTGAAGCAAAAACCTCGTCCATATCGTTGACGAACGCCGGCCGCTCTTCTTGCTCGCGGGACAAACTGTCCCACGTCGCCTCAAGCCGGTCGGGATGCAGATCGCAGAGGTGCGTGAGGCGGGCCCCGTTTTGAATCATCCCCGCCGTCACCACTCGCCCGCGATGACCGCAACCGATCAAAGCGATGTTGACGCGTTCATTAGCGCCGAACACCGTACTCCTCGCCATGGTCCCAGCCACGACTGCGGCGGCGCTGCCACCTAGAAACTGCCGTCTTGTACACGCCATAGCCCAGCTTCCTTATGTTAAACCGTAATCCCTTTACTTGCCCGTGGTATGGACGCTATTGTGACACATCCCAGCGCTTTGTGCACTGTTTTGGGGCGCATGCGCGCCGCAAGCCTGCAACCGCCGCCTCTACCCCCCAAGCACGCATGGATTCTCCTTGATCGCTGGCGGTATTGAAACGGCTTTCCCTAACAATGCACAATACCCAACATCATCTTTCATGAAAGCCTGCCTCAGCCTGTGAGCTCAAACGGCGCCGCGGCATAACGCGCCGCTATTAAACACGCAGGCTGCCAATTTTTTGATCGGGGAACACCTGTGGGGCATCGCCGGGGGCCATGCCGGCGGATCCATAAGGATAGAAGGCTTGCTGTACGCCATAATTTCCGACATTCACGCCAATCTCGACGCATTGGAAACCGTACTGGACGCGGTGGACGCCCGGGGCGCCGACCAGATCGTTTGCCTCGGGGATGTGGTCGGATACAACGCCAATCCCAATGAATGCGCAGACTTGATCCGCCAGCGGGAAATCCCCACTATCTGTGGCAATCATGATGCGGTGGCCTGTGGTCTGGACGAGCCCATCGGATTTAATCCCGTGGCGATGGCTGCGGCCATGTGGACACGGGACAACCTGAGCGAGGAAAACCTAAAGTGGTTGCGCGAGCTTCCGGACTCGCGGGTCTTCGATGACTTTCTAGCCGCGCACGGGTCGCCCACCGACCGTGACCGCTACCTTTTTTGCTGGGAAGATATCGCGCCTCACGTTTCCGCGCTCGAAGCGCATAACCTGTCCCTCTGCTTCTTTGGCCATACGCATAGCGCCGGGATCTTTGCGGAAGACGGCCTGTATAGCGTAGACGATAATGGACGGTTCCAGCTAGGCGCGGAGAAGACGTTTTTCATCAACCCGGGCTCGGTCGGACAACCCCGCGACGGCGATCCGCGGGCGGCCTTCGGCTACTATGACTCAGACACTCGCGAGTATGAGCAGGTGCGGCTGGATTATCCCGTGAAACAGGCGGCCACCCGGATCACCGAAAATGGTTTGCCCGAGTTTCTGGCCGATCGGCTGTTCCTGGGGCGCTAGCGTTTGTGCCAGCGGGAACGGGCGAGCCAGACACTGGAAGGAGATTGATACACGTGCGGCAAGCAGAGATCAGCCGGCGGACCGCCGAAACGAATATTCGCGCCGCGGTCAACCTCGATGGCGCGGGGAAGGCGGCCGTGACGACGGATATCGGGTTCTTCGATCACATGTTGGACCATCTGGCCCGACACAGTCTGATGGACATCGAAGTCGAATGCGAGGGCGATTTGCACATTGACCCTCACCACACCGTTGAGGATGTGGGCATTTCCCTGGGCCAGGCCTTCGCCAAGGCGCTCGACGGCGCGCACGGCATCGTGCGCTACGGTCACGCCCTGGTTCCCATGGATGAAACGCTGGCCGAAGCGGCGCTTGATGTAAGCGGAAGGCCATTTCTGCATTTCGAAGCCGACCTGCCCAAGGTCAGCGTTGGCGGATTCGACGCGGAATTGACCGAGGAATTCTTCCGCGCCTTCGCCATCAATGCGCGCGTGACCCTCCACATCGTCCTCCGGCACGGGACCAACGTTCACCACATCATCGAGGGCGTGTTCAAGGCCGTGGCCCGCGCCATCAGCGCGGCAGTGGCGCGCGATGAGCGCGTCAAGGGCGCGCCGTCGACTAAAGGAACGCTGGAAACATGATCGCTGTCATCGACTACGGCATGGGCAATCTGCGCAGCGCGCAGAAAGGCCTCGAAAAGGCAGGCTACGACGCAATTATCACGGACGATGCTCAGGCCATCGCCGAGGCTCAGGGCGTTGTGTTGCCGGGCGTGGGCGCCTTCAAAGACTGTTACCACGGCCTGCGGGATAACGGCCTGGTGGACCCGGTTCTCGAAGCCGCGCACAGCGGGCGTCCATTCCTGGGCATTTGCGTGGGCATGCAGCTTATGTTCGAATCCAGCGAGGAAGGCGAAGGCGTGCAGGGGTTGGGTATCTTCAAGGGCCGCGTGGTGCGGTTCCCCGACGCGCGCGCGGCGGGTTTGAAAGTGCCTCACATGGGCTGGAACCGCCTGATGCTTCGAAACGACCGCGATGAACCCTTGCTCCGGGGCCTGTCGGCCGAGCCATACGTATATTTTGTTCACAGCTATTATCCCGTGCCCGACGATCCCGAAGTGGTTCTGGCCGAAGCCGAACACGGCGTGCGTTTCGCCGCCATGTGCGGACGGGACAACGTATACGCTGTTCAGTTTCACCCGGAGAAAAGCCAACGCGAAGGCATGGGCCTCCTCCGCGCCTTCGGGGCTCTGACAAGGGAGCAGTCATGATCAAACATATCCTCGTGCCGACCGATGGAAGTGACAACGCCTGGAATGGCGTGCAATACGCCATCGCCCTGGCCAAACAGTACGCCGCCAAGCTGCACGGCCTGCACGTAGTCGACGTGAAGCTGCTCGAAGGCCCGTTTCTCCGGGATGTCTCCTCATCATTGGGCACGGCGCCATACGCCAATTATCAGGGCAATATCGCCATGATCCTCGAGGAACGCGGCAAGGCGGCGCTCGATTCGTTCCGCAGAGCCTGTGAGGAGGCCGGCGTCGAGTGCGACACCGAGCAAGTCGTGGGGATCGTGCCCCGCATGATAATCGAGCACAGCGGGTTGAGCGATCTGATCATCATGGGCCGGGGCGGCGAGCACAGCGAATGGCTGGACGGCGTACTCGGCTCGACCACGGCCACCGTCGCCCGGCGCGCAACCCAGCCCGTGCTCGTCACGAACACCGGCGCGCCCAAAGGAAACCGATTCCTCGTCGCGTACGACGGCTCGAAATTCGCGCAACGCGCTTTGCAAACCGCCGCCAATCTCGCGCATTACTGGAACGCCACGTTGCAAGTGCTCGCGGTTGGCGAAAAATGGGCGCGGGCCTGGATTGATGAGGCCCGCTCGTATCTTGAAGCGCACGACACCGAGGTCACCTACGCCATACGTGAAGGCGATCCCAGCGAGAGCATCATCTCCTATATCGAAGAAGCCGACGCCGACCTGCTCATCATGGGCGCCTTCGGCCACTCGAAGGTGCGCGAACTCGTAGTGGGAAGCACCACTGCCTATGCGCTAAACCACTCACCGTGCCCGGTGCTGCTGGTGCGGTAGACGGAACAGAGTTGATAGGACATAGTGGATGATCAGTGCTATTTCCGGAGCGTATAGTTGGCGTTAAGAAACCAGCCACTTCGATGGGGAGTGCTGAGTCATGGACACGTTTATGGGCGCCATATTCCTGTCGGCCGCTACATTGCTTACCACAGTAGATTACTACATTATTCTCCGCCGTCATTTTTTGTATCCCATACGCGAGGGTCTCATGACGTTGCTGCGCCACATGGCGCCGGCCGCCCTTATTCCGGCGGGCGTGACTCTCGTCAGTGTATGCTGGATACTCTTGAATCCAGCCACGATCGCGGGGCGAACCCTGTTAGTCTTGGGACTCGCGGGTCAGGTGGCGATCTTTGCCGTCTATCTCGTTTCCCCGCTTCGGCTCCTGAAGTACGTCAAGAGAAAACAAGTCTATTCAGACTGGGAATTGCTTCGAAAGCGAAAGCTCCGGACCGAAGTATGCCGCTTTCGTACGGAACGAATACCCTACCCCAGCGCAAGGGACTGTCTTCCCTCGGGGTTGCTTATCCTTCTGTTATTTGTCGTTCAGGTCATGAACGTGTTCGTCGAAGCCGAAGAACAACTGCACTATTCGCGCGCTGACGCAATCTACTATACATATTTCAAAGCTCGCCTCTTGGAAGTGGATGGCGCACCAACGCCGTCCAGCCCGCCTATGGCTCTGCCCTTCGACGCAAAAGCCGTGTCCCGAGTCATTCGAGACGACGAAAATCCGATTACCGAACTCGTTACGAAAGTGAAGGGCGCCCGAATGCAACGGTACGCATTCAGCAACTACTTGGAGTTTATTGACTACTCAGTTCGAGCCGGGGTTGGTGACAAAGCACACGCGTCAGCCGTGGTCGAGTAACGATAGGCAAAAGCGCACATCAACTGGGCGCCTACGGAGGCCCCCAACTGGCGCAAGGTCAATACGCTAGTAATAGAAGGCAGATATGGCTC
>PUMX01000291.1 GCA_003552485.1 Candidatus Hydrogenedentota bacterium | reverse complement strand
CGGAGATGAGCCATGGCTATGAACCTATATGACGAGTTCTTTGCCCTTATTCCCTATTTGAACAAGCTTGGGGTGAGGTACGCCATTGTCGGGGGAGTGGCGATGTCTTTTCACGGGCGACCAAGGTTCACGCGCGATGTGGATGTCCTCTTGCACCCGGATGATCTCTCGCTGATTCGCATGGTCTTCGACCGCCTCGGATACCGCGAGACTGCGGAGCCGTGGACATTTCGCAAAACGAACTTGACTTTGCACCGGTTCTTGAAAGTCCACGGCGAAGACGAGATGATGATGGACGTGCTGCTGGCGAACAGCCCGGAGCACCAGAAGGTGATAGCGAATGCGATCTCAGCCCCGGCCGAAGACGGGGCTGTACGGGTCGCGGGTACAAGCGATTTGATAGCCCTGAAGCAGGCCAGGAACTCGGATCAAGACCGGGTTGACATCAGAGGACTGGAAGATGACACGGTTTGAAAAGGTTCTGCGTGAGGTGAGTGATCTTCGAGATTTCTATCTGAAGATCACCAGGATTCCTCCCGCGTCAAAATCACAAAGGACCGGGCACGACAAGTCGGCCCAGCGGACGCGGCACCCCGCCGCACTCACTGGTCACTCGGGACCTAGCGCAACTGAGCGCGGCGTAACAAGTAAGCATTGACATGAACCCGATGGCGCATTAGCGCTCTTTTGGTCGATACCGGGGTCTGCGTAGGCTAAATATTTGCTAATCAAGTTATTAGGTTTTTTAGCTTGTAAGGTGTTGAGTCGGGTCGGACCGACGGAAGTTGTTCATTGTCAAAGTGTCAACCTCCAGAACAAGGTGTTTTGGGGGGCTTAGAACCTCGATTTTGGCATTGAAATCGCATCTGTAAGGTTTTCCGCTGGCATTCGCTTAACTTAGCACGTCAATTCCCGGGGCAAAATTAGCCTTCTAAGAGTTTTCCCAAGCAGAGCTGTTTTGCCTATTCCACTTGTAATGAACCACTTGCTTCGGTCCGACCCGAATTGCCCTCTTGTACTGTCGCCCGGATACCCCGGACAGAAACAACAGCGGCCTGCGGAAAAACATTAAAACCACGGATGAACACGGATAGACACGGATAAGGGAAAATCAGCCCGCCACCGGGCGCCTTGCGTGCCCGGAGCGATGTTCAGCGGCTAACCGCCGCGCAAGGTCTTGATCTCGGCCAGTGCCCGTTGCAACTCCCCGATCTTTTCGGCCAATGCGTCCCGCATCTCCACCATACGGCGGCCCACCTCGATTCTGGCCCGCAGCTCGCCGGCATCGAAAGGCTTAGCCAGGTAGTCGTTGGCCCCGGCGTCCAGCCCGGCGATGATCTCCGCCTTTTCCGTTTTGGCGGTGAGTATGAGGATGTAGGGCGGCCGGTCGCCGAGCTGGGATCGAACCCGGCGCAGGATCTCAAGTCCGTCTATCTCCGGCATCATCCAGTCGAGGATGACGAGCCGGGGCGCGTCCGGCTTCTGCAGCCCTTCCCATGCTTCGAGGCCATTGCCGGTCTCCACCGGTTCGTGCCCGGACTTCTTCAGCACCGCCGCCAGAATTTTGCGGCTGGTGAAATCATCTTCTGCGATCAGGATGCGCATGCTAACCTCCACAAAGAAGCATTCAATATTCAGAATTCAAAATGGGTAGTTTTCTCGTCTCTTCATTGTTTTCAAGGTGTGTTTCCTTTAATGGCTTGTTTTAATTCCGCAAACGACGCTGCCAATTCCTTCAGTCGGGATTTTATGCTCTCCGTGTCCCCCGCCCTGCCCGCCTGCTCCAATTCGGAGGCCAGAGCGCGTAGAGCCTCGCCGCCCACGTTGGCCGAAGCGCCCTTGATGGAATGGGCCTGTCGCTCGGCTCCGGCGGCGTCACCCGCCTCCAGGTAAGCCCGCAGGGCCTCGATCTGGCGGGGCATGTCGGCCAGGAACCCCTGGAGGATCGTCCCGGCCAGCTCCTCGTCGCCCATTAGCTGCTCCAGTATGGCGGCGCGGTTCCAGATCGGATGACGAATGATATGAAATTCGGGGTTCTGGGTTCGGGACTCGGGATTTGTATTTTTCTCAATCTCCTCAGCTTTCTCAACCTGTTCTTCACGACCGCTGACCGGCAGCCATTTCTCCAGCGCCTCGGCCAGGGCCTGTGGGGATACGGGTTTGGCCACGTAGTCGTCCATACCCGCCTCCAGACACTTCTCTTTGTCGCCCTGCATGGCATGCGCCGTCATGGCGATGATGGGCAACCGCGCGGCGGTTGCCGGTTCTTCGTTCCTTGTTCCTGGTTCTTCGTCTCCAATCTCTTCAGTTTTCAGTCTTCGGTCCGCAGTCTTCTGTCTAAGCCGTCGCGTCGCTTCAAAGCCGTCCATCCCGGGCATCTGCACGTCCATGAGCACCAGGTCGTAGGGCAGGGTCTGGAGCGCCTCGAGGGCCTCGCACCCGTTGGCTACCGCGTCGGCCGAAAGGCCCAGCTTCCTGAGAATCCCCAGCGCCACCTGCTGGTTGGTGAAGTTGTCCTCGGCCAGCAGGATGCGGGCCTTGCGATGCGCGAAATCGGGCAACGCCTCCCGGACCGTGTGGCGCGTGGCGATGAACCGGGGCGTGCCGTCCGCGCCGGAGGTCAGGGTCCGGGAGAGCACGCCTTTGAGTTCTTCGTGATTGACGGGCTTATTGGCGTAGCCGGAAAACCCAATCTCCTGCAGGCGCCTGGCGTCGCCCCGCGTGCCCAATGAGGTAAGCATGACCAGGCGCGTGTCCGCGAGCTTTGCGTCCGCCTTCACGGCCCGGCCCACCGCTTCACCGTCCATGCCCGGCATCTGCATGTCCACGACAGCCAGCCGGAAGGGGTCCTGCTCGCCCAGGGCGCGGCAAAGCGCCTGCATTCCGGACGGCCCGTCTGACGCCTCCTCCGGACGCATCATCCAGGAACTCAGGTGGGTCAGGAGGATTTTCCGGTTCGTGGCGTTGTCATCAATGATCAGCACCCGCACTCCGGAAAGCTCGGCCGGCGAGGGCGTCTTTTCTCGTGCCGCCTCCGTTTGCAGACCGAAGCGCACCGTGAACCAGAACTTAGTCCCCTGGCCGACCACGCTTTCCACGCCGACCTCGCCGCCCATCATCTCGGCGAGTTGCCTGGAGATGGCCAGGCCAAGGCCCGTGCCGCCGTGCCGGCGCGTGGTCGAGGTGTCCACCTGGGTGAACTTCTCGAACAGCCGCTCCTGTTTATCGGCCGGGATACCAACGCCCGTATCGCGGACGGAAAACCGCAGAGAAACGGTGTTTTCTGGTTCTTGGTTCATCGTTCCTTGAATATTGGATATATTTCCATCTTCGTTCGGCCCCGGTCCTCGGCCTTCCGTCTCCTGACTTCTGACTTCCGCCTCCTGAATACTGATTTCCGTCTCTTGCGCTCTACTGACCTTCACCGCCACTTCCCCCTTGCGCGTAAACTTCACCGCGTTGCCCGCCAGGTTGTTAAGGATCTGGCGCAGGCGGCCCGGGTCGCCCGAAAGCAGCGTGGGCACGTCCGGATCGACGGTGCAGATCAACTCCAGTCCTTTCTCGTGTGCCCGCATGGCCATGGAGCCGGCGAATTCATCCAGCAGTTTCCGCAGGTCGAAATCCAAGGTTTCCAGGTCCAGCTTCCGGGCCTCGATCTTCGAGAAATCCAGGATATCATTGATGATTTGCATCAGAGACTCGCCGCTGTTCTTCACTATCTCCGCATAGCCGCGTTGTTCGTCCGTCAGCCCGCTGTCCATCAGCAGCCCGGTCATACCGATCACCCCGTTCAAGGGCGTTCTGATTTCGTGGCTCATGTTGGCCAGAAAATCGCTTTTCGCCGCATTGGCCGCTTCCGCCTGCACGGTCATCTTGTTGGCCCGGTCGGTAGCCTTTTCCAGCGCGCGGTTAGCCTGCTCCGTTTCCTTTCGCGCCTTGTCCGAATCCTCCATCATGCTCAGGACGACGTTCTGGCTTCGCTCCAATTCGACGGCGCGATTCATCAGTTCTTCATTGATGCGGCGGAGTTCGGCCTCCGCCTGCTTGCGCTCGGTGATGTCGCGATAATACCAGATTCTTCCATAATATTCATCGTTGGTACCAATCAAGGGCGAGGAATAACGTTCAAGGATCTTGCCGTCGGTTAAAGTAATTTCGTCGAAACTCTTTTCCTGCCTGTGTTCATATAGATAATGAATCCGATTAGCAAATTCATCAGGGTTGTTCAATCTGGGAAGCACATACTGCAGCGCTTTTTCTGATGACTGTTCAGCCATAATGTGATCGGGTATTTCCCAAATATCGCAAAAACGCTGGTTGAAAGAAATGATATTGTCATTCTCATCAACAATAAGAATGCCGTCCAGTGAAACTTCCTGCTGAGTTTTCAATAATACATTTTGAAGTTTCAACTCAGATTCCGCCTGCTTGCGCTCGGTGATGTCCCTATCGCTGCCACGATAGCCTTTGAGCGAGCCGTCAGCATCCAGAATGGGACGCGCATTCGTCGAAACCCATACGACGCTGCCATCCTTGCAAACGAGGGCATTGTCCAGATCCACAGTAGCTTCCTTGCGCTGCATTGTTGCACAGATATCTTCCTTGAAGGCTTCACGCCCTTCTTCTGGGTGCAGGTCATAGAAACGCAGCTTGCCGATGATTTCTTCCTGCCGGTAGCCAAGGACATCTTCGACCACGGGGCTGACATATGTATAGAGTCCGGCGGTGTCAGCCTCCCAAGCGATGGTGCGGCTATCCGCGGCAAGCCGTTCGTGACGTTCTTTGCTCTCACGCAGCTCCTCCCGGCGCCGATATTCCTCGGTCACGTCGCGGAAGACGAGCACTGCGCCGGTGATGGTTCCGGAAGCTTCGCGGATAGGCGCGCAGGAGTCGGCGATCTGGTGTTCCGCGCCGTCCCGGGCGATGAGCGCGGTATGGTTGGCCAGATCCACGTTCACGCCTTCTTTCAGTGCCCGCGCCACCGGGTTTTCGGCGGTCTCGCGGGTCCGGGCATGAATGATGTTGAACACCTCTTCCAGTGGATGCCCCGCCGCCTCCGCGCGGTTCCAGCCAGTGAGCGTCTCGGCCATGCGGTTGAGATTTGTGATCCGGCCTTCGCCGTCGCAGGCGATCACCCCGTCGCCGATCGAGCGCAGCGTGGCCGAGAGATGTTCCTCGCTTTCGCGCAATTCCGCCCGCTGAGCGCGGATGCCCGCATCGGTGCGGCGCAGCATGACGAAGACTATGGCCAGCAGCACGGCCAACAGCAGCACCGTCACCGTCCCCGCGACAAGCATGTATTGCTGATGGTCGGCTTTCAATGCGGACACATCATGGAGAAGCAGCCGTTTTCCAACCTGCTTGCCGGACACATCGACCACAGGTACCGCAATGATCCGCCAGAACTTGCCGCCAAAGCGGATTTCGTCGGCGGCATCGGCATGGCCGTGCTCTTCGCAGCCAACAAGGCGTACGACCTCGTCGGGGAGGGGCATCGAGGCATAGATGATCACGTGATCGGGGAGGCGCTCCCAGTCGGCCTCGCGGCCGAGCATGGCCATGCCCGCCTCCCAGAGCTTTCGGTCGAGCTCATCCTTGCGGATTACCAGGATCTTCTCGACGCCTTCGAATTTCACGATACCGTCCAGCACATCCTCGATTTCCTTGCCCAGTTCAAGGTAGCCGAGGAGTTGGCCGTCTTCGAAAACCGGACGCACCACGCGAAGCGTAAAGGTGCCCAGCGGCCCCAGTTCGACACCCGAGGCAACCTGCCCGGTACGCTCGGCTTCGAGGGCGGTAAACCGGTCGAAGCGGTCCCCATGCTTCTCCGGATTGTGGACTCGAAGCAGGCATAAGCGGTGGGCATCAGAGAAGTAGAAATGGGTTATTTCATGACGCGCGTTGAGCTTGTCAAACAATGGCGTGGAAAGTTCCAGCAGCCGGTCGCTTTCGCCCTCCTTGAGCGCCGCGATTAATTCCGCATCGCGGAGCAAAGGAACCTGTAGCGCTTCCAGCCCGCGCGCCTGTTCCGCCAGAAGCTGTTCCATATCGCCGACCGCTTGTCGCTTAACCATCTGGCTTGCATCGCGAAGTTGATTTTTCTGGATGCTCATCAATCCCCAGTATCCACCACCGATCAGCAGGAGCAGAATAGTGCTCAGCCCCGGCAGCAAGCGGCGCAATACAGGTTTAGGAGCAGCCGAGGCGCGGCCGGATTTGGTTTTTTTATTTGGGTAGTTGTTCATAAACTGGATCCCATGGCGATGTCATTATTTAATTGAAAAAGGACAGTTACGCGGCATGTTTTGATGTCAACAAAAACTTCGAAACAGGAGAGCCTTTATGAAATCGTCTGAAATCGTCCTTCAGTCAACTTACCTTCTTGAAACAAATTGTCAAACATGTTCCTGCAAATCCTGTACCGAATTTGGTGAAAGAATACAGAGTTGACAAGCAAAGCCGTAAGTTTACTCCCTGGAGCCATGTGATGACCATGTGTTATGCTCAACTTTCTCATGCGCTCAACCTCAATTGTCGAAATGCTGATATGGCGAAAGAGCTTTTCCGGCAGACCTTGAACTCTCTTCAAGCAGATCAAGCAGACTCTTCAGCTGGCTGACTTTCTCGGCCATAATGAAAACGCCGTGCAGTGGCAGATATGGACAGCATTGCTGACCTATGTTCTATTGCGTTTTATTGCATATCGTTCTCAGTGGAACCGTTCTTTTGCCAGACTTTTCACCGTTTTAAGAGGAGTGCTCTGGAGTCATTTTGATCTTTACAGCGTTCTGCATTGCTGGGGGCCATGCGGGTCAGTCCTCTAATTTGACTTTATCAGCTTCGGATTTTAATGATTTAGAAAATTCACTCATCTTCTTTTTTAATGCCGAGTTCGTTCTCATTTGTCT
>PUMX01000530.1 GCA_003552485.1 Candidatus Hydrogenedentota bacterium | reverse complement strand
ACGCGCCCGAAGCCCACGCGCGCCTCGAACAGGCGGACGGCTTCGTGCGGGGCGCGCTGCGTACGTAGAACGTTCGTTCCGAATGGAAAATCAAGAGGAACGGATTCAAGCTCGCGCTTTCGATCCTGCCTGCTGGGATTTGGCCCTTGCTGCGTTGACAACCGGGGTTATGGCCTATATATTGTGGTTTAGACCTTGTATAGAGCTATATGTGGGCGGCATTGGCTCTTCGTGATCGAAGAATACCGGAGCAAAGCCACATTCGTGCAGCGCGTTGTCTGCTAGCAGCGCTACGGGGGTAAGCAAGTCGAAACAATACCGTCACAGTTAGGCATAATAATCAAGTACACGCCGACGGCGTGACGGGGCAGAGGTTATGTGTAAGAGCGGGTGGGACAGGGATGAGTAAAGGGACGCTACGACTGGTCATCGCAACACTGCTCTGTGGCTGCGTCTACCCACATCACGAGGTTGACTATCATCCCCGGAGCAGATCGACGGCGTATGTTCAGCGTCTACCTGACGAGGACACAGCGCTTGACGCAGAAGAGCCCCAGCACGAGGACAAGGAATTCGAGGGAGAGTGGGTCCAAGCGTGGGGGACTCTCTATTACATGAAGCAGGTTGACCCCTCCCCCGGGGTTCCACTGCGCGATATGAATGATCGGGTGATCGGGCCTGAGATCCGCGCTACCGACTGGTGTTTGGCCGCCATCGAAGGCACAGTCAAAGTTGACGGCGTTGTGTATAACTACGCGGGAACCCGCAATCCGCCTCAAGCCGATTGCTCGCATGCGCCCAGCTCCCGGGTCCGGTGGAGGAAGAGCCCTTATTCATATGGCATAGGCAACCGGAATAACCCCCTACGTCCATTCAAATCCGTGGCGACGGACCCCGAGTTCGTTCCACCGGGATCCAGAATCTTCATACCTGAGGCCAAAGGAACAACCTACACCTTCAATGGGCAGGAAAAGACACATGACGGAGTCTTCTATGCCGATGACGTTGGAGGTATGGTCAAGGGGAATCAAATCGACTTCTTCATAGGCGGGGCAACGGGCCAGACGGATGCGTTGAAGCGGAATCCGTTTGACTTCGTTAGGAGCACGCCAAGCCAGGAGTTCGAGATTCAGATTATCGAGTGAATCCTCGGGCGGCAGGACGTTCATGCAACGAACTAATGGGGAAAGACTGGCAGGTTATGGACGAAATCGGGGGACCTCATGACGTTTACACTCTTTGACGCCGTCATCCTCGTCCTGTACCTCGTGGGCATCACGTATTTCGGTATCCGGATCGCCGGTAAGCAAACCAGTGCAACGGATTACTTCCTCGGCGGCAAGGAAATTCCTTGGTGGGCGGCCTGTTTCGCTATCGTAGCCACGGAAACGAGCACGCTTACCTTCATCAGCATCCCAGGCGTCGCATACGCAACCAACCTGAATTTTCTTCAGCTTACGCTAGGCTACTTCTTGGGCCGCGTCGTAGTAGCGCGCCTGTTTCTGCCCGCCTATTTCCGCGGCGAACTGGCGACGGCGTACGCATATCTGGGCCAGCGTTTCGGTCAAAGCATGAAGAACTTGGCCTCCGCCGTGTTCATGGGCACACGGCTCGCCGCCGACGGGGTGCGTTTGTTCGCCACGGCGATACCGCTCGCCATCATCCTTGAAAGCGCATCGCCCGCTGGCGCGCTGGCCCAACACTGGATCTACGTTATCGCCATCGCGCTGATCGCGTTCGTGTCGTTAAGCTACACCTATGTTGGCGGCCTGCGCGCTGTCGTGTGGATGGACGTCGTTCAGCTTTTCCTATACATTGGCGGAGCGGTCGCGGCCATCGCGATTCTGCTTCGCGCCATTCCGGGCGGCCTTGGCGAGGCGCTGAACCAGGCGCAACTGCACGATAAGCTTGCGCTGTTCCAGTTCCTGCCCGACGACGGCTTCATGGGTTTTGTAACCGAACCGTACACGCTCATCGCCAGCATCATCGGCGGCGCATTCTTGTCGATGGCGACACATGGCACGGATCAACTGATCGTACAACGCCTGCTCGCCACAGGTTCGCTCCGAGACAGCCAGCGCGCCCTTGTGCTGACGGGCGCTATCATCATTTTTCAGTTCGCCCTGTTCCTCTTTCTCGGGCTGCTGCTGTTTGCGTTTTACGGCGGCGCGGACATTACACCCGACGAGGTGTTCCCTCGCTTCATTATCGAAGAGATGCCCTCCGGGTTATCCGGCCTGATCGTAGCGGCGATGTTCGCGGCCGCCATGTCAACATTGTCCAGCTCGATGACAGCTCTATCGTCTGCGGCGATGTACGACTACGTGGCCCCTTATTGGAAAGGCCTGACCCAACACAACGAGATTCGCACGGCCCGCGCCATCACGTTCGGTTGGTGCCTGC
The DNA here is from genome assembly GCA_003552485.1 of Candidatus Hydrogenedentota bacterium. Lineage (GTDB taxonomy): Bacteria > Hydrogenedentota > Hydrogenedentia > Hydrogenedentales > SLHB01 > PUMX01. The sequence continues at coordinate 4,510 of PUMX01000530.1, read as the reverse complement.
TGCTCGTAGGGTCGGCTATCGCCTTTATGGGCAGCCCGCAGGCCGTAGTCGAATTGGCGCTCAGCATTGCCTCGTTCACGTTTGGCGGCCTGCTGGGGACGTACTTTCTTGGGGTGCTCTTTCCCGCTGTCCGCGAACGCCACGTCATTCCGGCGTTCCTCAGCGGGATCGCCGTAATGACTCTTGTGATAGTCCTTCCCATGGTCTTCGCTGGCCTGCCCGCCATCGCCTGGACCTGGTACACCCTCATCGGGGCAGGCGTGACAGTGGCGGTCGGCCTAATCCTCTCGCGGATCGGGAGAACTGGAGCTCCGGCGTAGCATTGCCCCTTCCTTCCATACATGATTTGATTTTCACGCGGCGAATCCCGTTTACTAGGGGGCTACTGCTGTTACGATTTGTTTAGATGGCAAAATGAAGAAGGAGGTTTGTTATGTCGAAAGCGCTACTCTTTGTTCTAGCCCTCACACTGAGCGCTGGCCTCGCGGCGGGGAATCCCATCATCGGGAACTGGGAAGGCACATACGAAGGCTCGGCCGGACTGGGGTCCGGGGAAGCCCGCGCCAAGATTATTGGACTTGGCGATGATCAATATCGGCTCGAGTTTGAGTTCGACGAGTACGAGTTTCAGTTGGAAGGTACGCGTCATCGCAACTTGGCCGCTTTCCACGGGATCTCGGGCCCCTCGGGTTACGAACATGCCTTCACCGCCACCGTCTCGCGGGGCGTGCTTCGGGGAGAAGCCCGCGGCATTTACCAGGTCGAGTTCGAGCTTGATCGGGTAGTCGAGGAGCCACCGAACCTAGGCGCGGAACCGCCCGAAGACGCTATCGTGCTTTTCGACGGTGAAGACACCAGCGCATGGGTGCGCACGCCCGAGCAATGGTCGGTCACGGACGAAGCCATGCAGGTGAGCGGCAGCAATTTGCGGACCCGCGAGGAGTTCGGCGATCACCGCATTCACATCGAGTATCGTATTCCCTACATGTCCAGCGCGCGCGGGCAAGGCCGCGGCAACAGCGGCGTGTATGTGCATGGCCGCTATGAGGTGCAGGTTCTCGATAGCTTCGGGAGCGAAGACATCGTGGACGTCGGTACCACTGGCAGTAATGCCGCCATCTATGACATCTTCGAGCCTGACGAAAACGCGAGCCTGCCGCCGGGCGAATGGCAGACCTATGAGATCGAGTTCTACGCGCCGCGCTTCGATGAGAACGGCGCTAAAGAAGAAGACGCCCGAATGACCGTCATTCACAACGGCGTAACTGTTCATGATGATGTATCCCTGCCGCGTGCGACACCGGGCGGCATCACCATGCAGGAAGGTGAGACGGGACCGATCCTGCTGCAGGATCATGGCGGCGACCGCGTTCGGTACCGCAATATCTGGGTCGAGGAGCTTTAAGCATTCGAAACCTCACGCAGGGGAGCCTTGCTCATCTGGCTCCTCTGCGTGAGCCATGCCAGCGGTCCGCGCTGCTGAATCTGGCTTGCGTTGGGCGCTTCATTTTCTGGGGGACGGCGCCATTCCAGCGCCAAGCCGATGTGCGCCCGAAGAACGCGGCGGCAATTCCAGCGTGCGCACCCGCCGTTCGACTAGTCCCGGGACAATAGGCAAAGAAAATTGACAAAGCCCCAATCGTATCACACCGTGTTGGAGTAACCCAGACACGGCCCCCGCTGGTCGCTGCGGCGCGCCAGCCCGACGTTTTTGGGCGCAATCTGCAAGGAAATCATTAGTGCATCTCTCGTTAGTTATCCCCGCCTACAATGAAGCCAATCGTATTGACGCTACACTAACCCACGTCCAGGGGTATCTTCAGAAACAGAACTATACCTCGGAAATCCTGGTCGTTGACGATGGCAGCCGCGACGAAACGGCTCAGATCGTGGAAAGCTCTTTTCACGGCGTTCAAGTGCTGCGCTACGAACCCAACCGGGGCAAGGGCCATGCGGTGCGGCTAGGAATGCTGTCGTCCACAGGCGATTATCGAGTGTTTTACGACGCAGACGCCTCCACCCCCATAGAAGAGCTGGAACGGATGTGGCCCTGTTTCGAGGATGGCGCGGATGTCGTCATCGGATCGCGCGCCTTGCCCGATTCGAAGATTGAAGTGCATCAGCCCCGCTATCGTAGCAAGATGGGCGAGATATTCAATATCTTCGTGCAGCTGTGTGGCTTGCGCGGGATTCCCGACAGCCAATGCGGCTTTAAGGGATTCACCAGCCCGGCGGTACAGGTGGTGTTCCCGCGCCAGACTATTCAGCACTTCAGTTTTGACGCGGAACTGCTCTATATCGCCAAGAAACACGGACTGCGTGTCGATCAGATTCCCGTGCGCTGGTTGAACAGCCCCCAAACGAAGGTAAACGCGATAACGGACTCCTCACGCATGCTGTGGGATCTGCTTTCGATTCGCTTTAAGGACATGGCGGGCCGCTACGCCTAACCAAAGACTGGACAGCTTAGCGGCGCGTTTCCATGAATGTCTCCCACACTTCTTCCTCGACCATCATGATGACGGGCACATCGGGCCGCAACGCAAAGAAGTGACTCCGGTACGAGCGCGGCAGTTCCTCCTCCAGCGGTTCCTGGTAAGCCGGGGGGATGATGAGGATGTCAGAGTCCAGTTGCTCGGGGAAATCCTCCCAATAGCCTACCCGCTCGAACGCGCGCAGATACCAAGGCAGGGGCCAGTAATCGGCGTTCGGCGCGATTACGTCCACACGCATCGCCTTTCCGTCGGGAACGGCGGCGGCAATATCGTGCATGCGATCCACAAGCCGCGTGATCGCCGGCACAGTGTGCCCGTACGCGTACGGATTCTCAAAGTCTGCGGCGTACTCGAACGAAGCCCGATGCGCCTGTACGCCAAGATGCGCAACACCCGCCAGAGCCAAGACCGGAATCACCCAGGCGACGCGGGGCCAAATTCGCAGCCAACGCCAGAGCCGATCCACGCCGTAACCGCTCATCACACACAATCCCAGCAGAAAGACCATCATGTTCCACGGCGTCTTGTATGGAATCGCGGAGAAGGCAACCGTGCTCAGCAGCGTAAAAACCGCAAGAAACCGCACCACGTGCATGTTGCCGGCGGGCCGCCGTTCCAACAGCGCCGCCAGACAGCCCAGCCCGCCCAGAAACAGAATGATCGCCTCAGTCCACATCGGCGCCCGCATTTCCTGGTAATGCAGCAGCATGCCCAGATAGAAATGCCAGGGATGCTCGTGAATGCCAGCGTCTTCGGCCTGCTCGACGTAGTGGGTATACGTGAGGATGCTGTCAAGCGGCCCGCGCCAGTGGCTGAAAAAGGAGCTGAAGAATGTTACGGAGACCACGGCGGCCGGCACAAGGATCGCCACCGCATGTTTCCAAGTAAACCAGGAGAAATCCAAGGCGTCATCAGGGTTGCGCCAGCGCGCTAACAACCAGGCGGCCGCCAGCCCCGCGGCCATTGCGGCGAAGAATATGATGCAGGTTTCCTTCGTCGCGTGCATCAGCCCCACGCACACGCCGAAGAGGCCAGCCCATACCCATCCGCGCGTTGCGAGGAAGCGCCACCCGCATACGATCGCCGCGAAGGTGAAGAAGACGAGCAGGGGTTCTTGGATATAGTAGCGGCTGTAATAGACAAGCGCGGGACTCAACGCCGCGAAGACGACTGCCCACGCCGCGGCATGGCCTCCCAGTGCGGGCCACAGGGCCAGCACGAGCAACAATGCGGCCAATCCAAATAACGTGGGGACAATCCGCAGCAGGGGCTCAGTCAGTTCCGGAAACGTGTCAACCCCGGCGATCGCCCAAATCGGCAGACTGGCGTAGTACAGCGTTGGCCCGTGATGTTCCTGAGGATCATACTGGTACTCGCCGGTCTCAAGCAGCACGCCGGCTTTGTGCGCCTGATTGGCTTCATCCCCGTGCATCACCCGCGCATCGAGCTCGACTAAGCGCAGCCAGCCGCCAGCAATCAAGCCAAGGACGACTAACAGACTACAAAGCGCTACTCCCCGCTTCCCCATACCAGACTCCTTTCACGTTAAACTCCCACCGCTTACGCGCAGTTACGGCTCCCTAGAGCACACTGCCCGTATGGAAAACGGGATTCGCCTGTGTCTAGCTGCATGCGATCCTGCCCGCGTCACAGCGCGAAGGCGCGAGCCTCGCTACCTCAAGCGCAGCCCTACGGATGACCTTACAGGGGGCGGCCGTAGACCTGGACTTCGATGTAGTGGTTGTAGTCGTTCCAGTTGTTGCCGTCGCTCCAGAGACGCACGTAACGCCCCGACAACTTCTCTTCCGGCTCGAACAAGCGGCCCTCGAATGTCTCGACATACTTGGTATCCTCGCCTTTGCCGAACCCCAAGTTGTTTTCGTGGTCATTATTGAAGACCGTAGTGACGTCTTCCTCGAACTCGGGATCGTTCGAGACTTGCACTACAATACCGAAGTAAACCCGTTGGGACTCGTAGAAATGCCAGCACGTGATAGCGGAAATCTCGTGTTCTT
>PUMX01000298.1 GCA_003552485.1 Candidatus Hydrogenedentota bacterium | reverse complement strand
TTGCTCGCTTGAAAGCTGAAGAAGCCGGCCAGCCCAAGGCCGCCCGTGCCTTGATGCGCCCATTGACTGCCCCACGAATGACAGGCATCCTCGATCACCACCAGCCCATGCTTCTCAGCGATGGCGTTCAGGCGGTCCATGTCGGCTACACGGCTGCCAAAATGCACGGGCATAATCGCCTTGGTGCGAGGCGTGATCGCCGCCTCGACCGCATCGGGATCCAAGCACCAGGATTCGTCGACGTCGGCGAAGATGGGTGTGGCGCCCATCCGCATGACCGCAGTGACCGTCGAAACGAAAGTATAGGGCGGCACAATGACTTCGTCGTCGCGATCCAACCCCAGCGCCTGGATTATGATCTCCGCGCCAGTGGAGCCGTTAGTTACCGCAATGCAGTGCCGGGCGCCCTGGAATGCCGCGTACTCCTCTTCAAAACGAGTAACGCGTTCGCCGCTGAACCATTGACCGCTCTCGAGCACTTCCAGAAGCGCCGTGCGCTCCGCGTCATCGAATATGGGCCAAGCAGGCCACGGCCGGTCCTCGGGTCTAACGGGGTCTCCCCCATGGAGAGCTAAAGCACTGTTTGTGGCGGAAGGCATGCATATCTCCTTGCTTCGATGCGTGTTGGTTAGTATACTCCCAAATCTGGAATGGCCGCTGGCTTCGCTGTAGTGTCCTCGCCGGGCTATGTGCGCCGCCCTCAGCTCGGAAGCACAGCCGATTGAAAGCGGGAAAAGGTCGCCAGGCCATTTGCGCCAGTGTACCCCTGCGCTTCTCGGATGTCCACCCATTGAGGATACCACCGTGAGCCGGAAACTCGGTGGACGCCAAGACGCATGGCCACAGTGGAAGCCGTTGGGGGAAAGAAAGGGATTGGTAATGCCAGGATCGCATATGGAAGCAGGGGCCGTCGCGTACTTCGAGGGCGCCTATGTGCCCGTCGAGCAGGCGCGGGTCAGCATCCTTACCCACGCGTTCAACTACGGCACCGGGCTGTTCGAAGGAATCCGCGGGTATTATGCGCCGGAGGAAGACAATATTCTGTTGTTCAAACTCCGCGAACATGTTGAGCGGCTTGTCCGGAACTTCAACATCCTTTGCATGGAGATCTCGGAAACACCGGAGCAGTTGGAAGAAATCTGCGTTGAGATCGTCAAGCGCAGTGAGTTTCGGGAAGGCGTCTACATTCGGCCTATCTGCTACAAGAGCGAACTTAGCCTGGGGCCGCGTTTAAAGGACGTTGAAAGCAGTTTCTGTTGTTACGTCATTAAGCTGGGCGATTATGTAGACGTCAAATCCGGCCTCGACGTAATGGTCAGTTCCTGGCGGCGTCTGGCCGACAATGCCATTCCAAGCCGCGCCAAGTGTACGGGCAGCTACGTCAACTCCGCTCTGGCGTCTACCGAAGCCCGGCAGGCCGGATTCGACGAGGCCATTGTCTTGCGCGAAGACGGCTCTGTAGCGGAAGGCAGCGCCATGAACCTGTTCATGGTCATGGATGGGCGCCTCATTACGCCGCCGCCGACCGCGGATATCCTCGTGGGCATCACACGCAACACGGTCATGGAGCTTGCCCGCCAGGAACTTGGCATGGAGGTGGTGGAACGCCCCGTCTCCCGCACCGAACTCTACGTGTGCGATGAGGTCTTTTTCACCGGCACGGGCGCTCAGGTGGCCCCTGTGAGAAGTATGGACCGGCGCGTCATCGGCGAGGGCAAGCCCGGACCTGTGTCAAAGCGCATGCAAAGCCTGTACTTTGATATCGTTCACGGCAAGGTGGACGCCTATCGGCATTGGTGCACGCCGGTCTACTGAAGGCGGTGTTCGCCTTTTACTCACGGGCTGTTCAGATGGCGGCGCTGTGAACGCGTCCAGAACCGTTAGCGCGGCGTCGCGTCGGGCAGGCCGCCGTCGACCGGAATGGTGGCGCCGGTGGTGGGCGTCTGCCGGGTAACGAAGAAAAGCGCTGCATTGGCCACGTGACGCGCCGTTACTCGTGACTTCAACAGGTTCCGCTTGCGGTAGTATTCTTCGAGCTCTTCCGCGCTCAGTCCCCGCGCCTGCATTCGATCCGGTCCCACCGTCGCCCACAGTCCCGAGGGCGTGTCGCCTTCGGAAAAGACCGCGTCCGGCGCGACCATGTTGACGCGAATCCCATCCTCGGCCAATTCGAGGCTTGCGATGCGCGCAAGCTGGTGGGCGGCGGCTTTGGTGGCGCTGTACGCTCCGAACCGGGCGCCCGGCGCGAAAACGTTCTTCGTCGAGATCACGACAATGTCTCCGCCAATGGCCTGCGCTTGCATGAGGCGGCTCGCTGCGTTAATTGTGAACAACGCGCCCTCGGTGTTCACCCGCTGAAGGCGCCGAAAGGTCTCAGCGTCGAGTTCGGTCAAGGCCGCCACGTGGGCGACGCCCGCGTTAACCACGGCAATGTCAAGACCGCCCCAGCGCTCCACTATCCGGGCGACGGCCTCGGCCACTTCAGCCTCCTCGGTTACGTCCATCGCCACAGGCAGCAAACGTTCGCGTTGAGCTGAGTCGAATGCCTCCGGAATATGGTCCAGCGCGTCACCGGGGAGATCCGCCGCGGCGACGGCGCACCCCTCTTCAAGCAGCCGCCGGACCATGCCCATGCCGATAGCGCCGGCGGCGCCGGTCACCAGCGCGACCTTGTTGTGCAGCGGCCCTTTGCCAAGCTCCGCCGGGTTGGTCACGGTGACGGCGCCCAGGTCCTCGATTTCCACGCAGTGTGGCGCGCATCCATGAGTGGCGCGGTATTCCGCAACGCGTTCCGCGAGGGCCTGCCGGAATTCGTTCACATACCCGGGTTCATGCAGAGCGGATGGAGCAAGCTTCACCGCGTGCGGCCCGCGGGTATCGGTCATCGTGAGCAGGGGAGGAGCATACGGCAGATCCGCATCACCCGTATCCAAAGCGAGCCCGCCGCGAACAGCGCTGATGCGCTCAGCCTGCACCCATCGGCTATCGGTCCATTTCGCCATCACGTTCGCGCCGCCGAGCGGACGCGTTCCTGCATGGTCCGCGCGCTTGACTCGACATTGCCCGTTTTGAAAATCGCGCTGCCAGCCACCACGATATCCGCGCCGGCGGCGGCGACCCGGCCGGCGTTGTCCATCGTGATTCCGCCGTCAACGGCGAGAAGGATATCGTGATCCGCCCTGGCGATCATCGCTTGGGCCTGCCGAATACGCTGCCATGTGCTGGGAATGAATTCCTTCCCACCGGCCGGATTCACGCCCAACACGAGGATTAGGTCGATTTCATCTAGCAATGGCTCCACCGCGGCCAGGGGGGCGCCGGGGTTCAATGCGACGCCCCGCACAACGCCCGCGTCGCGCATCGCCTCGAACACCTGATGAATATGCGGCGTTGACTCCAGGTGCGCCGTGATGATGTCCGCGCCCGCATCAATGAACTGGTCCACGGTCCCGCGGGGATCGTCAACCATGAGATGCACGTCCTTGATGGCCCCATCCGGCAGCGAGCTCACGAAACGCGGCCCCACCGTGATGGGCCCGGCGAAATGGCCGTCCATCACGTCGACGTGCCACAGTTGAACCTCAGCTTGCTTTAGCGCGGAAAGATCCTTTTCCAGATGGAGGAGATTAGCGGCGGTTATGCCCACGCTGATCACGGGCCCCGCCTGTTTGAGCGATTGGACCAGCGCGCCCGGTTGTGTTTGGTCCGTCATTTGCTCGGCGCCTTATCCTTTTTCTCCGCGCCCTCACTCTTGAGGGTCTCGTAGAACTCCAGGGCCTCGGCGGGATTCCAGTTCTCGTGAACGACTCGGCGCACCGCCGCGATCATCGCCTCGGGCGCATCGCTCTGGAAGATGTTGCGCCCCATGTCCACGCCGGCCGCGCCTTGCTGACAAGCGTTGTGGGCCATCTTCAATGCATCCAGTTCCGGCAGTTTCTTGCCGCCGGCCATCACGATCGGAACGGGACACGAGGCTGTCACGGTCTCGAAATCTTCGGGCACATAGTAGGTTTTCACGAATTGCGCGCCAAGCTCCGCGCAAATGCGGCAAGCGAGCCGGAAGTATTTCGCATTCCGCTCCATATCGCGGCCGACGGCCGTCACCGCCATAACCGGCATGCCATAGCGTAACCCCATGTCCACGAGGCGCGTCATATTGTTGATTGACTTCGTTTCGTATTCTCCGCCGATGAACACCTGCACGGCCAGCGCCGACACGTTCATCCGCAGGGCGTCCTCAATGTCCACGGCGATTTCTTCGTTCGACAGTTCCTTGAGGATGCTTGGCCCGCCGCTGGCGCGCATAACGATCGACTTCTGATATGTAGGCGGCACCGTGCTGCGCAGGATGCCCCGCGTCAACATGAGCGCGTCGGCGTAAGGCGCCAGCGGAAGGATATCCACGTCAATCCGTTCAAGGCCAGTGGTCGGTCCCTGAAAATAACCATGGTCGATAGCCAGCATAAGCGTGCGGCCCGTATCCGGGTTGAACACGCGCGCAAGCCGGTTCGACATGCCCCAGTCGTAGGCGCTTGAACCCCGCAAACCGTATTCGGGGTTCTTCATGGGAATGTCGAGATGGTAGTTCTTCTGCCCGTTGTCATCTGCTTCTGGCATGATTGGTCTTCCTCTTTGGTTGGTTTGTGGCGGCGAAATGGTCCCCTGTTGGTCAAGCGCCACGCGTTATGGTAGCAACTGCGCGCTGCCGACACCAACACGCATTCGTAGCGCCGTGTCCGCCGCGTTTATCCCCCGGACGCCCCGGATCAGGCCAGCCCGTGCGCCTTCTCATAGGCCGCGATCTTGTCCTCATGCCGTAACGTCAGACCGATCTGATCCCAGCCGTTCAGCAGGCATTCCTTCTTGAATCCGTCAATCTCGAAATCGATGACGCCGCCGTCGGGCTTCATGATCTTCTGCTCGGGCAGATCGATGGTCAGTTCGTAGCCTTCGGCGGCGCGCACTTCCGCGAACAGCTGCTGGATAATCTGGGCCGGCAACGTGACCGGAAGCATGCCATTGTTGAAGCAGTTGTTGTAGAAGATGTCCGCATACGATGGCGCGAGAATGGCGCGAAATCCGTAGTCCGACAAGGCCCACGGCGCGTGCTCGCGCGACGAGCCGCAGCCGAAGTTGTCCTTGGTCAGCAGGATGGATGCGCCTTGATAGCGCGGCGCGTTCATCTCGAAATCGGGATTCGGAGCGCCATCGTCGAGATAACGCCAGTCGTAGAACAATACGTCGCCGTAGCCCGTTCGCTCGATGCGCTTAAGGAACTGCTTCGGGATAATCTGATCGGTATCCACATTCAGCGCGTCCAGGGGCGCGACGATCCCGGTATGTCTCGTAAAGGGCCGCATACAACAATTCCTCCTCTCAGTTCATGCGTTGAATCGCCACTTGCGGATGTCGACGAAGCGCCCGTTTACCGCCGCGGCGGCAGCCATGGCGGGGCTCACGAGGTGCGTCCGGCCGCCTTTGCCTTGCCGGCCCTCGAAGTTGCGATTCGACGTGGAAGCGCATCGGTCGCCGGGATTCAGCACGTCGGCGTTCATGGCCAGGCACATGCTGCATCCAGCCTCCCGCCATTCGAACCCTGCTTCCTTGAAGATTTGATCCAGACCCTCGGATTCCGCCTGCTTTTTGACCTGTTGCGAGCCGGGCACGACGAGGGCCTGCTCGATTCCGGAATGCACCGTGTAGCCTCTCACGACTTTCGCCGCAGCGCGGATGTCCTGCATGCGGCCATTGGTGCAAGAACCGATGAAGACTTTGTTGATCGGAATGTCCTCGATGGACGCGCCTTCTTCGAGATCCATGTACCGTAGAGCCTTTGCCGCGGCCGTGCGCTGGTTTTCGTCGGCGATTTCGTTCAGAATCGGTGTTCGTCCGCTCACGCCGGTCACCATGCCGGGCGACGTGCCCCACGTGACCTGCGGTTCGATCTCGCTCGCATCAAGGTCGACCGTCGCGTCGTAGCCGCAACCAGCATCCGACGCCCAGGATTTCCATTGCGCCACGAGCTCGTCCCATGGAATGTCCTGCGGAATATAGGGGCGGCCGCGAAGATATTCCACCGTCGTGTCGTCAGGCGAAATGAGCCCGGCGCGCGCGCCCGCCTCGATGGACATGTTGCAAATGGTCATCCGGCCTTCCATGTCCAATTGGCGGATTGCGTCGCCGGTGTATTCAAGGACATACCCCGTGCCGCCCGCCGTGCCGATCTTGCCGATGATCGCGAGGATGATGTCCTTAGCCGTAATGCCCAGCGGCAAGGCGCCGTTGACGCGAATCTCCATGGTCTTCGCGGGCCGCTGGGGCAGCGTCTGCGTGGCGAGCACGTGTTCCACTTCGCTCGTGCCGATGCCGAAGGCCAACGCGCCGAAAGCGCCGTGGGTCGAGGTATGCGAATCACCGCATACGATGGTGAAACCGGGCTGCGTCAACCCGAGCTCCGGCCCGATGACGTGCACGATCCCGTTGCGCCGATCGTACATGTCAAAACAGGTGACGCCGAACTCGGCGCAGTTCTCAACCAGCGTCTCCACCTGCTTCTTTGATAGAGGGTCCGCAATGGGCTGGCTCCGATCGGTCGTCGGAATGTTGTGGTCCATCGTGGCGAACGTGAGTTCCGGGCGGCGCACGGCGCGCCCCGCCAGACGGAGCCCCTCGAAAGCCTGCGGCGAAGTCACCTCGTGCACCAGGTGACGGTCGATGTAGAGCAACGCCCCCTGCGCGGGATCGTCAAGGACCAGATGGTTGTCCCAGATTTTTTCGTAGATGTTCTTGGGCATAATTCGTTTTCCTACTGAAAAGGCTCTGTTAATCGGCTCTCGTCTTGGCTAAACACATGGAGACCGGTAAAGCATCCAGTTCAATCGTTATACTTGCGCAGGAGGTCGTCCAAGGCTTCACGCAATAACGCCGCCTCATTGACGCCTTCCCGTTTCGCCAGCCGGGAAAGCCCTTCGAGCTGGCCCTGTCCGTAGTGGCTGG
>PUMX01000083.1 GCA_003552485.1 Candidatus Hydrogenedentota bacterium | reverse complement strand
CAACAATCCCAACTAAACTCTTCATGATCCCGCTCCTCTCCCTCTTCACGTTTCCGCAGACTTGTGCGGACGCATTATAGACGATGCGCCTTCACGATGCGCTTGGTTTGCAGACGACGATGTTGTACCCTGAACCGTTGCAGAACACAATATGATCTCCGCCGTTTCCGGTGAAAACCAGGGAGTACACGATTATGAATGCTCGAATATGGGGCAATTGGGGTTTCAGCAAGGTTGGTTTCGTCGCTGGATTGACCGTTATGGGGCTATGCGTCGTAGCGTTAACGCCTGCGGCGGACGCCGTGGAAATGGAAGCAGGGGTCGCGCAAACGGTCATCACCAACGAGACGCCCCGGGTCATGGTGAATGGCCGCGTCTCGGAAGGGGTCCACAGCGATTTGACCGCGCGGGTCCTTGTGCTCAACGATGGCGATACACGGCTCGTGTTCGTCACGTACGACCTGAACTGCCTCGACGTGGCTACGCCGTTCTTGCGGGAACGGGTCAAGGATGAGTTAGGCATCGAACCGGATCAGCTCATTCTACTGGCGACCCACAACCACAATGCGCCGATTCAGATCGTGCCTGACAACTTCGCGTACGGCCGCCGGATGGCGGACACGATCTTCGACGCAATCGAAGAGGCCATCGACAACGAGGCGGGGCCGGCGTCCGTGGAGTTCGGGTTTGGCCACACCTACTCACTGCGCAGCGTAGGCAATGCGCCCACCGATTACGAAGTGCAGGTGTTGAAAGTCGAGCGCGCCGGCGAACCCCTCGCCGTGCTGTTCAGCCAGCCAACGCACCCCGCCCAAGCCACGCGCAACCGCATCGACACGGGCCACCCCGGTTTCGCCATGGACATGGTGGAGGAGGCGCTGCCCGGCGTTCAGGCGATGTACGCCACGTCCTGCGGCGGCAACCAGTTTCCGGTGGACATCGAAGAGTATCGGGAATGGCTTGCGCGGATGTACGACGAGGGCCGAAGCATCGAATACATCGACAGCCAGTTGGAGGAGCGTTGCCAAGAACTGGGCCGCGAACTGGCCGATGTGGTCATCGACATTGTAGAGGGAGACATGGAAGATGTAACCGGCCCAATGACCAGCCGGCTCGAGATCATCTCGCTTCCATTGGCCGAGCCCATTTCCGAGGAAGAGGCGCACGGAAAGCTCGAAGGCGTGCCCGAGGACGTGGGGTTTGTGCCGTATCCGCATGAGCATCGCAGCACGAATTGGTTGCGCATGCTCCTGCGCTACTATGAAGAAGACTTGCCGTTTCCCACGGAGACCACCGACATGGTCTGCACCGATGACACCTACCTTATCCATAAAGAGGACGAGGAATTACTCGAGGAATACGACCACGCCATCCACGATCGGTTCCCTTGTATCTATGAAGAGGTGATCGTCGCCACCATTGGCGAAATGCCGGTCGTCGCAATGCAGGGCGAGATCGTGGCGCCCATCGGCGCGCGCATCAAGGACGCCTTTCGCGCGGAAGGCCCTATCAAGGTGTTCGGCTACATGGGCGAGCATAACCTGTATATTCCGACGCGCGAACTGGTGCGCCTCGACGCCTATCAAGCGCGAACGCTGCGCATTCAATACGCTTCGCCTGTGGGATGGGATCCATCCGTGGAAGACGTGATGGTAGACGGCGTTATCGATATGGTTGAGGCCGCGCTGGCGAATCTGGAATAGTCAGATAGGCTAAGACGCTAGTCACCCCCGGATCTTCCGTCACAGAGGATCCGGGGGCTCGTTTGATTCTCGTGGGCGCGGCGCACGCGGCCCGCCCTGTCACGAGGAGGGGGAAAACCGTGGAAAAACCGCCTCAACGTCCTCTGCCCGCCGAGTTCCCCGGCGCGGCATGGTATGGCGCAGAGGAACTCGAGGCCGTAACGCGCGTGGTGCGCAACCAGTCGCCTTTCCGGTATTACGGAACGCGGTGCGGCTTCGAGGCGCAACAGTTTGAATGCGAGTTCGCCCGCTATCTCGCCAGCGAACCCGGCGGTCCGTGGCCGGAGTGCAGCGGTGTGTACGTGACCGGCGTCAACTCAGGCAATGGCGCCCTCGACGTCGCGTTGGACGCTCTCGGCGTGGGTTGCGGCGATGAAGTGGCCGTGCAAGGCTTCATGTGGATCGCCACCATCGCGGCGATTGTGCGCGCCCGCGCCATTCCGGTGCTTGTCGATTCCGACGATACCCTGAACATGGACCCCGAAGCCCTACGGCGCGCCATCACGCCGCGCACCAAAGTGGTCATGCCCGTGCCGATGCTAGGCGGTTGCGCGCGCATCGGAGCGATCATGGAGGTCGTGCGCGAAGCCAACCGCGAGCGCGTGGCGCAAGGCCGCGCGCCCATCCGCGTGCTCGAGGACGCCGCCCAAGCGTTGGGCGCCCACGCCTGGGGCGCGCCCGGCTCCATCGAGCCCGAGGGGCCGGAAGGCGTCTACCGCGTGGGCCTATTCGGCGATGCGGCAATCTTCAGCCTCCAGCTGAACAAAGACATCACCTCCGGCGAAGGCGGCGTCGTCGTCACCCGCGATCCGGCGTTGCACCAGCGCGTCGAGGCGCTGCATAACGTCGGCTTTGGCAAAGACTCCGAGCCGGCCAAGCACTGGTATGGCGATATGCCCATGGGCTGGGGTCACGGCCGCCGCATAACGGAGCTGCAAGGAGCGTTGGCGCGCGCGCAATTGCAGAGGCTCGACACGATTCTCGCAAACATGCGGCGCAGCCATAGGCGATTCGAGGATCATCTGCGTCAGCGCGGCCTGACGCCCCGCGCGCGGGCCGACGTCGACAACCCCGGCGATACAGGCTACTACTGCATCTTCCAACTTCCGCCGGGCCCTGCGGACGACGACGCCAAGATCGCGCGGGGACGAAAAGTGGCGGCCGCCCTGGATGAATGGGGGCTGCGCCCTTGGTTTCTCCACGACTTCGAGGTCCACATCTACTATCACGTCACCCAGCTCGTTGAGAAATGGCCCATAGCCAACGGTTGCCCTTGGGATTGCGACGCCAACCGGTTTCACGCCTCGTACGACTACGGGCGCGGCGCGCTGCCGAATCTCGATGCGCGTCTGATCACGCATGTGGGCTTCAACACGCCCAGCCGCCTCGCCCCGGAAGACGAGCGTCACATCATGGCCGTGCTCGACTACGTTTGCGAAACCGTGATCAACGAATGAGCGCCCGCCTGCGCCGGGTTAGGTTTCGGGCGGGATTCGCCGATAATATGATGCGGCGGAGCTCGTTGCTGAGGCGTTAGCCGTTAATTCCATGGGTTATTGCGCTACTACGAAGCACAATTAGCGGATTTATCATGACGCCGCAAGGTGCAGGGCCTGCCAAAGGAGTACAAATGGGGTCGGGGTGAATCCAACAATCATGGGGACAATGACGTGATTGAACACCTTCCGGAACAATGGGGCGTCTACGCGCTGCTGATCGCCTGTTTGGCGCCCATCCTGTATCTTTCGCGGCGCCATATCGGACCTCTCATCCTTTGGGTGGGCGAAATCATTCTGTACATTGGCGCGCTACACCTTCTGCTGCACGGGATTGTACGCGTGGCGCGGTGGTTTCATATGGAGTCCGCGATGTATTTCGAGGATCGCGGGGACCCCAACTGGATTGTGCCGATCGTCGGGTTCTGGCGGCCCGAGGAATATCATCCCGAGTGGCTGTTCTACGTGCAATTGGCGGCGTTGTGCATCATCACCTTTCTGGTGTTCCGAAGCCGGCCGATCAAGCCGCAAAAGCCGCCCCAGCCGCGCGCCGCCTTCTCGCAGCAGCGGACGCTAAAGTCACGTGGCGCCTTGAAGCGCTAGGCGTGCGGCGGCGGACAGGGCGTTGGTCTTCAGGGCCCCGGGAATTATCGGGCGCGGCGGCGCTGTTGCTTGAACGCAGCGGACATTCCCGAACCTGGAGGTGACTTTCCATGAGCAAAGGCCTTGCCGTCATCCTAGCCGAGAACACCTACGAAAACCTCGAGCTTCACTATCCGAGGCTTCGACTTGAGGAAGCCGGTTATGAAGTCAAGGTAGTTGCGCCGAAAAAAGGCGAAACTTACGCCTCGAAGGAAGGTTATCCGGCCGTCTCGGACGCGGATTTCGACGAAATCGATCCAAAGACCGTGAAGATCCTCGTAGTGCCGGGCGGATTTGCACCCGATAAACTACGCCGGTATCCCAGTTGCGCTCGCCTTGTCGCTCAAGCATGGGAAGCCGGCGCCGTGGTGGGATCCATTTGCCACGCGGGCTGGGTTCCCATCAGCGCGAAGATCGTGAAAGGCTTGCGCCTGACCAGCGTGCCCGCCATCAAGGACGACCTTATCAACGCCGGCGCGGAATGGGTAGATGAACCCTGCGTAACTGACGGACGCTTCGTCTCCGCTCAGGTTCCCAAAGACCTGCCCGCCTTCATGCAGGCAATCCTCGCCGCTGCCGAATGATTCCCTCCGTGATGCCAAGCGCCCCCGGGTTGCGGAGGCGTTTGGCATCACGACGCAACGTTAGTGACACCATCACCCGATCATCCTATCCACGCCTATTGAGCCACTCGCTGAGATAGCTGTGCCGCCGGCCAGTCTGCTATTCTGTCATGATACGGATACCGGAGCGCAGTGCAACAAAGGGAGTGAATATCATGGCGATACGGGGCGATCGGCGCGATTTTTTGCGTTGGGCTGGCGCAGGCGCGGCAGGTCTGGCATTGAGTGGTTTGCCCGGAGCGCGTCCTGCGGATGCGGCGGGCCGTGGACGGCGACCAAACATCGTGCTCATTATGGCCGACGACCTAGGCTATTCGGACCTTGGCTGTTACGGCGGCGAAATCCAGACGCCGAATCTCGACGCGCTGGCGGCCAATGGATTGCGTTTCACGCAGTTCTACAACGCGGCGCGGTGCTGTCCGACGCGCGCGAGTTTGCTTACGGGCGTGTATCCGCATCAGGCGGGCATCGGCAACATGATCACCCACGGGGGCCAGGCCACGATGCCAGATGATCTGGACACCGGGCCGTACCAGGGGTATCTCAAGGACCGGTGCGTCACTATCGCGGAGGCTTTGAAGCCAGCGGGGTATCGCACGTACATGACGGGAAAATGGCACGTAGGCGAGTTCGCGCCCTATTGGCCAAACGACCGGGGGTTCGACCGCTATTATGGCCTTATCAGCGGCGTGATGAATTATTTCGGCGACCGCGATCGCGGGCGAAGCCCCGATGTTGACCGAACTTTCGTGGTCGATGGCGAGCTTGCGTGGCCGGACGAGCCCGGCTTCTACGCCACGGACGCGTTCACAGACCGCGCCATCGACATGCTCGACGAGCATCCGGAAGAAGACCCGTTTCTCCTGTACATTGGCCACATCGCCCCGCACTGGCCGCTGCACGCGTGGGAAGAGGACATCTTTCGCTACGAGGGCGGTTACATGAGCGGCTGGAGTGAGTTACGCCGGCGGCGCTACGCCAAACAGAAACAGCTCGGCCTGATGGAGCGCGACTGGGAACTGTCGCCACAGGACCCGGAAGCGGCGGATTGGGACGAGCTGGACCACGAAAAGCGCATCGAGATGGACCGCAAGATGGCCGTGCACGCCGCGATGACCGACGCCATGGACCGCAGTATAGGGCGGCTCGTGGACAAGCTGAAGGCCATGGGCTGCTTCGAGGATACGCTGATCCTCTTCCTTTCCGATAACGGCGCCTCCCACGAACGCGGACCCTTCGGCCGCGATTTCCGCCCCGACCTCACAGGCCCCATCGGCTCGGTAAACTCCTATCACAGTTACGGACGGAGCTGGTCCAACGCATCGAACACACCGTTCCGTTTACACAAGCACTGGATTCACGAAGGCGGGTCCGCCACGCCGCTCATCGCGCACTGGCCCAACGGCATCGAGGCCCGCGGCGAGTTCCGTGATCAGGTGGGCCACGTCATCGACTTTCTGCCCACCTTCCTCGAGCTAGCCGGCGCGGAGTATCCCAGCGAGATTCGCGGGCTGGAGACACCGCCGGTGGAAGGCCGGTCCCTGGTTCCGTTCTTCAATTCGGACCGAACCGAAGAGCGGGAGATCTATTGGGAGCATCGCGGCAACCGCGCCTTGCGTTGCGGCGATTGGAAACTCGTAGCCGATGGCGAAGAAGGCCCGTGGGAGTTGTACAACATGGCCGAGGACCGCACGGAGGTGAATGACCTCATAGACAAGGACCCGGACCGCGCGCGTGAGATGATGGCGCGCTGGGAAGACTGGGCCCGCCGCATCGGCGTCGAGTGGGTCGAGTAACGCAGCAACCCGGGGTGTCGCCGGCTTCACGGGCGGCACCCCGGGTTGCCATATTTCTTACGAGAAGTGCTTGGGATTATCCGCTCTCATAGCAACGGATCTCATAGACCCGCGCCTCATCCGCGCCATTGGTGGCGTGCACGGTGAGGCGCACCGCCGTGGCTTCGAGCGGATCGAAGTCATGCCGGCGCAGACGCTGATAGTTGTCCGTCACCTCCGCGACGGTGTGCTCATTTCCATCAGCGGTGGTGACCGTGAGCGTGTAATCGCGGACCGTTTCCGGTTGCGGGCCGAGCACCATGCGTTCGCGTCGCGGGTATTGCGCAGTCAAAGTCAGTTCGCGGTGGAATCCGGAATCGAACGTGATCTGGACGTGTCCGATGGTCTCCGGTTCATCCCAACCGAGTTCGATCCACGGATCGCCATCGTCCATGGCGCCAAACCAGCGGTTGTCCGTTTCGCCGGGCATGTCGCGCACGTGGCCGTTAATCACATGCTCAGCTTCGCCGCCATCCACGACCGACGAGGCCCGCGCATTCGCGCGGCGCGCAACGTCGTCGGGATCCTCATTGCGCACGCCGCGAATGGTCTGATCGTCACGGAGCAATCGCTGCTGAAGCTCGCGTACGCGCTGGTTGTCTTGGCGCAATGCGCGCGGCGTGAGGCTGTCGCGCACGCACATCGCCGCCGCCTCGCCCACGGCCTGGCCCTCCACTGCACAGGTGGCCAT
>PUMX01000314.1 GCA_003552485.1 Candidatus Hydrogenedentota bacterium | reverse complement strand
GAACTGGCTGTGGAAAAACCATCATGAAAAACTTGACTCTGCCACATAAAATGTCTTCAAAGGGGGACTTTCGCGAATCGCAAATCAATCGACTCCGAAGGGGGCACACATAGTTGCCAGGGGTCGAGCGCGCGCAGCGCGGGACACCCCTGGATCCTCAAATCGGCCCTCGGCAGCGGTCCAAGAACCCGCGCTTCAACGGCGCCTGCCAAGCGCGCAGAGGATTTGCTACGCGCCGGCCGTACGTCGACAGTACGTAAGGACGCCATCGCTTCAGATTGATTGCATTATCCGGTGATTAGGCTTCACACGGGATTTTGCTCGAGACATGAAGACTGTGAAAGGATAGGTGTTCCGATTGACAATGGACGTGACAGGGGATCATGAATCGTGTTGGATTCCCCGGAGATTTGGAGGAGATTCGGAATATGTACGACAGATTTCTTGCTGGACTCGCCATAGTTTTAGTGGGCGTTCTGCTAAACCCAGTTTACGGGGCGGCGGCGCATGCCTCCGAAGCGCAGGAAAGGCGCTGTCTGATCATTGTCATCGATGGTTTGCGGCCAGATTACGTCACGCCCGAGTTGGCGCCGAATCTATACGCCTTGGGCGAACGCGGCGTATTCGCTGAGGTTCATTCCGCGGTGTATCCTACCTACACCCGGCCCAACAGCGCGTCGGTGAGCACCGGCAGTTTTCCGCGCACGCACGGCCTTATCCACAATCATATGTGGGACCCCGTTATGGGCGACGACTCGTTCAGCACGGGACCCGCCAGCAATCTGCGCGAATACGATGAAGCCACTGGCGGCGAATTGCTTACGACCGTCACTTTGGCGGAGATGCTGGACGAGAGCGGTGTAACCTTCTTCGCCACAGGCACCGGCGGCTCGGGCACGACGCTGATGCACAACCGTTTAGGCACGGGCAAGGGCGTCTGGCAAGGCCGTGGCGTGTTCATCCCGTCTGAAGGTGAGGAGGAGGCCGTCGCCGCGCTGGGCGAATTGCCCGACGATCCGCGGGGCCCGGAAGGAACGGATTGGGCTTTCGACGCATATCTGCATCACGCCTTGAGCGATGACCCCCCGGCCGTCACGCTCATGTGGATCAACGAACCCGATTCGACGGGTCATAGCTATGGCGTCGGCGCGCCGGAGACGCTCGAGGCCGTGGCGAGTTCAGACCGGAACATCGGACGCATCGTCGAGGCTCACGAAGAACACGGGCTAACAGACAAGGTCAATATCTTCGTCAGCAGCGACCACGGCTTCTCGACCAGCATGGGCGGGCTCAACGTCAGCCGGACCCTCGAAGAAGCCGGCCTCAACGACGATGGCCTCCGCATCGTGCGCAACATGGTATGGATTGAGGAGGGCGGCGACGCGCGGCTTGCCGAAATCGCCGAGGCGTTGCAGCGCGATGAACACGTCGGCAACGTGTACACACGCCCAGCCCGGCCCGGCTCAAGCGAGGGCGCCGCTCCAGGCACGCTTTCCACGGAGGTAATTGAGTGGAATCATCCGCGCAGCGCCGATCTTATCGCGTCGCCCGCCTGGACGGATGAAGAGAACGAATTTGGTTACCCCGGCACGACCACGTTCGGCGGTACGGCGACACACGGTTCGGACAGCCCCTTCGACTTGCAGGTGAAGCTCATTGCCGACGGGCCCGACATCAAGAACGGGGTGCGCAGCGAGGTTCCCACGAGCAACGTCGATTTGGCGCCAACGGTCTTGCATTTGTATGGCGTCGACGCGTCCGGCCGTATGGATGGACGCGTGCTGCATGAACTCCTTGAAGGGGGGCCTGATGTGGAAGAAATTCCCGTCCACGAGCATTTGCACAGGGCCGCGGTCAGCTATGCCGACGGCTTCCGTTATGAGGCGGAGATGGATGTGCTCCGCGTGGGCCAGGTGTTCTACACACGCGGCGCGCGCACACGTCGAAACATGGAGTAGGCGAACGGTGAACTATTCTCAACCGGGTGTCTTGGGCGCTGTTACCCGCCGCCGCTTTCTCGCGGCGGTGGGCGCGGGCGCGGCGGCGTTGGCGTGGCCGCGCGCGGTCAATGGGGACGGCGGCGACCGCCCGAACTTCGTGTTTATATTTGCCGACGACCAGGATTTCGAGGCCTTGCGCGCGCTGGGCAACGACGAGATCCATACGCCCAATCTCGACCGGCTGGTCCAAGACGGGACCACCTTCACGCACGCCTACAACATGGGTTCATGGAGTCCCGCGGTGTGCGTTCCCGCGCGCACCATGCTCATGACGGGCAAGACGCTGTGGAACGCGCGGGACGCGCATGAAGGCGAGCTTGACGATGAGTTCGTGGCGCAGCGCCGTTTCTGGCCGCAGCTTCTCGAGCAGGCGGGTTACGAAACCTACATGACCGGCAAATGGCACGTCAGCGCAAGCGCACAGGATTCCTTTAACTACGTGACCCATGTGCGGCCCGGCATGCCGAACGTGTTTCCGCACAACGTTCCCGAAGGATACGACCGTCCCATGGAAGGGGAGGATGATCCCTGGAGCCCTTGGGACGAGGACTTCGGCGGCTATTGGGAAGAGGGAACGCATTGGAGCGAAGTGCTGGCCAAGGATGCCGGGGAATTCCTGGGCCGAGCCGCCGAGCGGCAGGCGCCTTTCTTCATGTATCTGGCGTTTAACGCCCCGCACGATCCCCGGCAATCGCCCAAGGAGTACGTCAACAAGTATCCATTGGACCAGGTCGAGGTCCCGGAGAACTTCAAGCCCGAATATCCCTATAACGAAGCCATGGGGTCAGGGCGGGACCTGCGGGACGAACGCCTCGCCCCGTTTCCGCGCACGGAATACGCGGCGCGCGTTCATCGGCAGGAGTACTACGCGATTATCTCACACATGGATACGCAGATTGGCCGCATACTCGACGCGCTGGAGGCCACGGGCAAGGCCGGAAACACCTACGTCATCTTTACCGCCGACCATGGGCTTGCCGTCGGCCAGCACGGCCTCATGGGCAAGCAGAACATGTATGACCACAGCGTGCGGGTCCCCTTCGTCATCACCGGGCCGGCGATGGCAAAGGGAACCCGCATTGAAACGCCCATTTACCTACAAGACATCGGGCCCACCACCTTGGAGCTGGCCGGCGAGCCGATACCCGATCACGTCGAATTCCGCAGCCTCATGCCGCTGGTGCGCGGCGAGGCAGGCGCCGCGCGCCGGGCCGTCTATGGGGCGTACTTGGACCGCCAACGCATGGTCACGCAAGACGGCTATAAGCTGCTGCTCTATCCCGAGGCCGGCGTCGTTCGGTTGTTCAACCTCGAAGAGGATCCGCTCGAGATCAACGACCTCGCGGATGAACCGGAATCAGCGCCAATCATCCGCGAACTCTTTGAAGTTCTGCGGGAACTCCAAGAGGAATTCAACGATCCCCTTGATCTTGCCGGCGCGTTTCCCGATCTCGGGTAGATCACTCCACCGCGAACGGCGGGTCGACATGCGTCACGCCATCGAGATCGATACGCGCGGTCTCTTGCTGATCCGCGAACCGGTCCCATACTTCGCCGGGTTCGCCCCAAGTCAGCGTTACGTCCTCGAATACGATATTCTCCGCGCGGTGAATCGCCATGAGCGGCTTGCCTTCCAGAGGCAACTCGTTTTCGGAATCCACCACCCATGCATCGGTTAGCGGCTTCGGATCGGGTTTGAGATGGCACGGCGTCAATGTCCAATCGACGTTGCGGAACACGACGTTCTCGAACGATGATTCTTCGGGACGCCCCGTCAATACAGCGCGATACGGCGCTGTCACCTGGACGTCCTCGACCAGAATGTTGCGGATATGCCCGCCGCCGTCCCGGTCTTGGATGCAAAAGCGGAACGGCTCGCCACTCATTGCTTCGCCTTCGAACTCGAGCAAGTCCATGCGAATATCTCGAAAGACCACGTTGGAAAACGCATGCCCGTCACGCATCCACAGGGCCAAACCGCGCGACGAATGAATCACGTCGATATTTTCGAACAACACGTTCTCGATATTGCTGCGGCTTTCCGTGCCAAGCTTCAGTGACGTCTTGAGCGTCATGACCACGGAGTCGCGGATCTCGATGTTGCGGGCGGGCCGATCGAGGCCGTAGCGGTCTGTCGCTTTCACGCACAAGGGGTCATCGCCACCCGAAACGAAGACGTTGGCGATGCGCACATGTTGCGAATTGTCGGGGTTAATGCCATCGGTGTTCGCTACGCCCCAATCGCCGGCTACCCGGACGCCATCTACATCCACATCGGTGCAGCCGACGATGTGAAAAGTCCAGCCGGCGGCGTTGCGCAACATGACGTCGCGCGCATAGAATTCGCGGCAATCGAAAGCGCGCGAAAGCGTGACGCTTACCTCGCGTTCCGTACCGCGAATGATGTGTCCATTACCGTCGATGACGCCATGGCCCGCGAAACCACTGTTGGTCGCGCCGTCGAACCGGACCAGTTCGTGGGGATCCGTGCCCGCCGCTTCGGCCCAATTGGGTTGCGCGTACAGCTCAGCGCCCGGCGCCAGATAGAACATGGTGTTGTCGCCGACCGCGAGATGGCCGGTGTAATACACGCCGGGACCAAAGAAGACCACACCGCCATTGTCCTCCTCCGCGGAAGCGTCCAAGGCTTCTTGAATCTCCTCGGTTACGGGCGCCTCCGGATCGCCATTCGCCAGTTCGGACATATCGAACACCCTCGCATCTTCGGCAATCTCCTCCGCGCGCGCGGGCGGTTCCACAAGGATGATCAGCGGCGTGTGCCGCCGGCCATCGGGCGTCTCCATCATGAACACCCGCGGCCCTGGATCGTCGATATCGAGGGTGTACGCGCTGTTATCGCCTTCAAAAGCATTGCGGTAACGCCGTGGCTGTAGATTGAGTTCGTGATCCTCGGGCAACTCCGCCTGGATATCGAGCGTAAGCGGTTCCTTCGCCTCGAAACGCACGTAGTAGGCCGGTTCGATGTGGCCCGCGGGCGCGATAGGCAAATGCTCGCCGTTAATGGAAACGGAATACGGGCTGTCCTCGATCGGCGCCGAGACTGGGTAAACCAACGCCGGTCCAATATCCTCGAGATAATCCTGCGGCGCGCCCGGTAGCGGGTTGAATGGGCTGGCCTGCGCAACGCCCGCAACGAGTACCGCAGCCAGCACGCAACAACGAACAAACATCGCGGTGTAACGTACAAACGTAGACATGGGTGACCTCCCTCTTCTCATCTTTCGCCGTTGGTCTTGGCCTTACCAAGAACCCGTTTTCTGAAACAAACCGAAAGCCGCCGGTCGCCTTCTCTGGGATTTCCAGCGCGTAGCTCATCCCTTCCAATGCAAGCGCGCGCCACAGCTTGTGGCTTCACTCCATTACGTTGTCTTCAGCGACGGCGGCTGCGCGAGTATGCCGATGGCGGCCTCGGCGCTACGAGCGGCTCGTCTCCGGTTCCCGCCCCGATATGGCCTCGCGCAGGCGAGTGGCCAGCCGAGTGTATCGTTGCGCGACGCGGTTGTTGCTCAGCGCTCGGCGGATCGCCCGCGGCTCGCCAACAAGCACGACATACTTGCGCGCGCGGGTGATGGCGGTGTACAGCACGTTGCGTTGCAGCAACATGTAATGCCCCATGAGCAAGGGCATGACCACCGCTGGATACTCGCTGCCTTGCGCCTTGTGCACCGTCGCCGCGTAGGCCAACGCGAGATCGTCGAGATCCTCGAACGGATACAGCACGGACCGGTCCTCAAAATCCACCTGCACCTCGCGCACCTCCTCGCTCACGAGCGTGACGCGGCCGACGTCGCCGTTGAACACATCGAGTTCGTAGTTATTGCGCATCTGCATGACCTTATCGCCCACGCGGAACGCGCGTTTCGGCACAGCCTCGCCGCCGGGATTCAACGCCTCTTGCAGCCGTTCGTTCATGCGCGCTACTCCCGTTTCGCCCCGGTGCATCGGGGTGAGCACCTGGACGTCGTCCACGGGATCAAGCCCGAACTTGCCGGGCATGCGCCGCGCTACGAGCTCGACGATTGTTTCCGCCGCCTTCTCGCCATCGGCGCGCTCGATGAAAAAGAAGTCCGCGCTGTTGAACTCGGGGTATTCGCCTGTGTTGATGCGGTGCGCGTTGGCGATGATGCCGCTCTCGGCGGCCTGGCGGAACACGGTCTTCAGCCACACGGTGGGCAGGCTGTTGCTGGCGATGAGGTCGAAAAGCACGTGGCCCGCGCCCACGGACGGTAGCTGGTCCACGTCACCCACGAGAAACAGGCGCGCGCCGGGTTGAAGCGCGTCGAGGAACGAGGCCATGAGCTGCGCGTCGATCATCGAGCACTCGTCCACCACCACCAGATTCGCGTCCAGTGGATTCGTCTGGTCCCGCATGAATTGGCCCTGTTTTGGGCTGAATTCGAGGAGCCGGTGCAGGGTCTTTGCGGAGCGGCTTGTCGCGTCTTCGAGGCGCTTCGCCGCGCGGCCCGTTGGCGCGGCGAGGGCGATGTTGAGCCCTTTCTTCTCAAAAATGCTGAGCAGGCTGTTGATGACCGTGGTTTTGCCCGTGCCGGGGCCGCCCGTGACGATCATAATCCGCGATTCGGCGGCGGTCCGAATGGCTTCACGTTGTTGTTCGGAAAGCTGGATACCGTGTGTCTTCTCGACCCATTCGATGGCCTTTTCCACCTTGATCGACACGAGTTCGCGCGTATCCGCCTGCAATTCGCGTAAACGTTGCGCGCATTTCACCTCGGCTTGATAATACCGGGCCAGATACACGCCGTCGTCCTCCCGCACCACCGTTCCCTTCGCGGTGAGATTGGCAAGCGGGCGTTCGAGCGCACGCTCATCGATGTCGAGCAACGACGCGGCGCGCTCGAGCAAATCGGCCACAGGCAGAAAAACGTGGCCCTCGCCCGCCGCGTCGCCAAGCACGTGCAGCAACCCCGCCTCTGCGCGTTGCGGCGCGTCTTTTGCAACGCCGAGTTCAGCGGCGATCTTGTCGGCGCTCTTGAACGCGATGCCCGCCACGTCTTCGGCGAG
>PUMX01000482.1 GCA_003552485.1 Candidatus Hydrogenedentota bacterium | reverse complement strand
ACTTACCTTGTTTGCCATTCTTGGAACAAGACTCGCGCAAAAGGCTCCAGAGGGTTGTCATTGCCCAGCCAGCAGTTGGCGGCGGGCCCGGGAGCGCGCGAGTAAGGAATCATAGGCCGATCGCCTTGTCGGGCCTCAAAGCCAGAAGCTGTTTCGCGACTTTCGGATTAATGTTGCATTAATATCATTTACATTTTACAATATCCCCTAAGTTTGGGCCGCGAGGCGAACAGCCACATTTTTTTGCTGGCCGCGCACATAATCTGAATTGAGGTATCTGATCGATATGAATGACAATGTGACGGTTCTTCAGGGGCCGTCAGATCAAGAAAACTATGAGCAACACTGGCAAGGCGTTTACTTGGAGGCTCACGCTATATCACACGTGGGCAGGAAACGCGCTCGCAATGAAGACGCCTGCGTGGTGAGTTCGCCAGCGCAAGTGGACGGAGTTGAGTCCGCGCCCATCTTGTTTGCCGTCGCTGACGGCATGGGTGGAGCCAAAGGAGGCGCGCGGGCAAGCCGGCTCGCTCTGGACACGATTGTAGACAGCTACTATAACTTCACAAGCACCGGCAACAGCAACATACCCGAAGCGCTGCGAAGCGCGGTAGAAGAGGCTAATGGGCGAGTCTTCGCTGAGGCCGACGAGAACCCCCAGTTCGAAGGGATGGGGACCACCGCGTCCGCCGTGTTGGTGACGGGCGAATACGCGTATGTCGCGCAAGTCGGCGACAGCCGCGTTTATATGGTCCGCGCCAATGGGGAGCTGCGCCAAATCACGAATGACCACTCCATGGTAGCGGAACAGGTGCGCCACGGGTTCATCTCCGAAGAAGAGGCGCGCAACCACTCCCTCAGGAACCTCATCACACGCGCGGTGGGCGCCCGCCCGGGGGTGAAGGTGGACCTGTTCGTCGTGCATCTGGGGTATGGGGACAGTTTGTTGATCTGTTCGGATGGTCTTTCGAACCTTGTGCCGGAGGACCACATCGCCGATACGCTACGTAATCTCGCGCCCGATCAGGCCGCTCATTCCCTTGTTGATGAAGCGCTCGCCAAAGGCGCGCCGGATAACGTTACCGCCGTCACTATCCGCGTAACGCAGACCCCGCCAAAGGCTCGGCTGGACCGTGGAGCCATACGAGTCGATATTGAATCGCCCGGTCTCATCGAACGGTTGCGCCATTTGTTAAGCGCTCGCAACTCGGACTGATCCCTCAACGATCCGCAGCCGCCCATATGTTTCACTTAGCATTGCGGAACTAATCGACTCCGCCAGTCAGCTGTCACGTTCGACGATGTATTGCGCGAGCGCCCGGAAGTGAGCGGCCTCGTCGCCAAAATCTTCCAGCGTCTGAATGGCTTGCGCCACACAGGCGTCGGCGAGCTCTTTCGCTTTTTCCAGACCCAATAGCGCGGGATACGTCGACTTGTGATGGGCCTCATCGCTCCCCACGGGTTTGCCCATTGCCGCTTCCGTGCCGGTCACATTCAAAATATCGTCCGCGATCTGAAAAGCGAGCCCAATATGCTCGCCGTATTGGGTCAGCCGCGTGAGGGCCTCTTCGCTTCCACCGCCAAGCAGGACGCCAGCGCGAACCGACGCGCGAATCAACGCCCCAGTCTTACAGGCATGCAGCCGCTGCAGTTCGTCGACAGTGAGTTGCTCATTCTCGCTCATCAGGTCGATGACTTGGCCGCCCACCATGCCTTCGGCGCCGGCCGCGCCCGCGAGTTCGGCTACCACACGGGCGTCTCCGCTCTGCGAAGCCACCTCAAACGCCATGGTAAGCAGCGCATCGCCGGCAAGGATGGCCATGGCTTCGCCGTAGACCTTGTGTGAGGTGGGCCGCCCACGCCGCAAGTCGTCGTCGTCCATCGCTGGCAGGTCGTCATGCATCAGCGAATACGTGTGAATCATCTCGACGGCGCATGCGGCGGGTAAGGCGCGTTCATCATTGCCGCCGGTAATCTCGGCGGCGCCAAGCACGAGTCCGGGCCGCAGTCTCTTCCCCCCGGCAAACAAGCTGTACTCCATGGCTTCGCGAAGCCGCTCGGGCGCGTCTTTCCAACGGGCGAAATGCTCCGTTAGCGCGTTCTCTGTCTTGCTGGCTTTCTCCGCCAGAAAGGCCTTCACATCCGTCAAAACAACAGGTCCTCCTCATTCTGGCCGGCTTCGGCTCCATCATCTTCACGCGCGTTTCCCTCTTGAGCTCCTCCGCCCGGAGAAGCCGTCCCCTCAGAGACGCCGGGTTCGTCCGCCATCTCCTCCGGTTGAAAAGGCTGCGCTTCGAGCTCCCCTTCCGCGTTCTTGGTGAGTTGTTCAATCTTCTTTTCGGCGTCGGTGAGCGCTTTTTCACAGCGTTTGGCGAGCTTTATGCCTTCTTCAAACCGCTTCAGAGCATCATCCAAAGACAGACCGCCCTCTTCCAGGGCTTCAACAATGCCTTCGAGTTTCTCGAGATCTTTCTCGAAGGTCGGTTTATCGCTCATGGTGTTCTTCCTTGATCTCATCGACAGACACGTTGGCTCCTCCCTTACCAAACAGCACGGATAACCGATCGCCATGCCTCAGGGTGGCGGCGTCACGCACCAGCGATTCGTCGTCGAGGCGGCGCGCCAAAGCGTACCCTCGGCCGAGTATTTTGAGCGGACTGAGCGTGTCCAGGCGGGCAACCGCTGGCCGCAAGCGGTTGCGCTTTTCATTGATCACGGCGGGGCCCGAGGCGCGCAGCCGGGCCGCCAAAGCGCTCAAACCTTCACGCGCGCGGCGCAGCTGATTCCACGGAGACAACAGACTCAACGAGCGGGCGGCATGGGCGGCTCGCGTCTTGCGCTCACGAAGAATCTCCTCCATGGCCTGCTCAAGCTGTATCCGCGCCTCGTCCGTTTGCTGTCTCCGTTGCCGGATCAGTTCATCAGGGCGCCGGAACACGTAGCTGCGCGAAGCCAGCGTGAGCCGGTTCCGCGCCGCTTCTAAACGCCGTCCCATGGCTGTGCCCAAACCCCGTTCAGCGCGGCGCACCCGATCCGCTAAGGCCTGTTGCTCCCTCACAACCAGTTCGGCGGCCGCAGACGGCGTAGGAGCACGAACATCCGCCGCGAGGTCGGACAAGGTGTAATCGATCTCGTGCCCAACAGCGCTGATAATGGGCGTGTTCGCCTCATATATCGCGCGAACCACAGCCTCTTCGTTGAAAGGCCAGAGATCCTCCAGAGAACCGCCGCCCCGGCCAACAATCATCACGTCAACGCCGTACCGGTCCAGGGCGCGGATGCCTTCTACGATCTCGGGCGCAGCTTCTTCGCCTTGCACACGCGCTGGGTATAGAAGGATGTGCATATTGGCGAAACGCCGATGGATAACATTTAGGATATCACGGATCGCCGCGCCGGTGGCGGAAGTGACCACACCGATACGGCGGGGAAGCATAGGCAGCGGTTTCTTATGTTCTTCCTCGAAAAGCCCCTCCGCCGCCAATTTTTTGCGCAACTGCTCGAACGCAAGCTGTAGCGCCCCCAGCCCTTTGGGATGCATCTGTTCGCAGAGGATCTGGTAGTTACCCCGGCGTTCGTAGACAGACACCTGACCGTGGACGATGACTTCGAGCCCGCTTGCCGGCTCGAACTGCAAGCTCGCCGCGCGGCCGCGGAACATGACGACATCCACCTGGCTTTGGCTATCTTTCAGCGTGAAATAAAGGTGACCCGCCGAACTCGCTCGAAAATTCGATATCTCCCCCGCCACCCAGACGCGGCCCACCTCGTTCTCGAGTAACGTCTTCACGCGGCGGGTAAGCTGACTGACGGACAGGATATCTAGGTCTCTGGAAGTGGCCATGCGCGGGATTGTACCTTATCGGCGCATACGCGCTAAAGCGGCGGATCCGCGCCGGCAAGACGCTGGCGCCGCGTCATCCTACCGCTGCTGAACGCGCATGCCGTCTTCGAGGTCATTGGTGGGATCGCTAACGACCCGCTCACCTTCTTCTAGACCCTCGCGGATTTCGGCCCATTCCATGCTACGGAGCCCCACGGTGACAGACGTAAGGACGGCGCGGTCATTCTCGACCTTGAACAGATGCCATTCTCCATCCCGCCGGAAGATGGCGCGTTCCGGTACGGCGATGACGTTGTCCGCCTCGGCGGCGACGATGTCCACGTCGAGACTCGTGCCAGGACGCAGGTTCAACTCGGTGTTGTCGAAGGCGATGCGCACAAAGAAACGCTGCTCCTCGATGCCAAGCGCGGAGGTCGTGGTGAAACCGTGGGGATAGATCCGCTTCACTTCGCCCCGCGCTTCCCGGCCTTGAAGCGCCTGACCTGTGAGCACCACTTCCGCGCCTTCTTCGAACTGGCCGATCTCCTCGGACAAGATTTCCGCCTCGATCTCGATGCTCTGCAAGTCGCCCAACCTTATCACGGGCGACCCCGCCATCATGGGGCGATCCTCATCGATGTATTCTTCAAGGATGTACCCTTCGAACGGCGCGGGCATCTCAAGACGTTCGCGATCTTGTTTGAGAACGGTGAGTTGTGCTTCAAGGGAGTCGATCTCGTACTGATAGGCTTCGCGGAGGTACTCGTTGTCGTCAATGGAATCGCGAAGTTGTTGGTGCGCGAGTTCAGCCGCCCGCTGAGCCTTTTCAGCCGAGTCCACGGCGAGTTGCGCCCGCTCATGCATCTGCTCCGCGGAGTCCAGGGCGCGCCGGGCATCGTCATACGCGGACTCACTGACGACCTCCTCTTCGTATAATCGCGCCACGCGGCGGTATTCCCGCTGCGCATCGTCAAGGTCAACCCGCGCCACATTCTGTTCCCGCTGGGCCATGGCCAGTGCGTCCGCCATCTCTTCGCCACGCAACCGGGCGCTCTCGATCTCTTCAGGTTTTGGCTTCGCCACGTCCACGCCGGTAATACGCGCGTAGGTTTGGGCGATGGTGGACTCGAGCTGGCGGATTTGCTGTTCGTGTGGATGCATGTCCACATGAACCAACTGAGCCCCCGCCTCGACGCGGTCGCCAATTTCCCACGGAAACTCGGCGACCCTGGCGTCAACGGGCATCGTGGCAAGATAGTCGCGGTCAAGGATTGTCTTGGCGTCTTCGGTGATATACTCGCGCACCATGCGGCGTTCGGCCTGCTCGATGCTGACCTCCAAGGGTGTGGGCCGCAGCCCAATAAAAAGCAGTAGACCTAACACCACCACGGCCGCACCCTGCATGAGCCGTTTTTTGTTCATAACCATCACTCCCGGGATTTCAAGACCTCTATCATGTCCAGCTTATAAATACGCCGCCGCACGGCGAGGTTCGCCAACACAATGAAAACAGCTACGAGAACGGCGGTAAACACAAAGCTGCTCGTCTCCGCGTAATACGGAATCCGGTACATTTCGGTGTCTAGCGTGCGCAGAAAACTCCGTCCCAGAAAGGCGCCAAAAGGCAACCCCGCTAGGATACCCAGCCCGCCCAACAAGAAGTTCTCTTGATACATGATCGCGCCAACTTCTTGCTTCGTGAAACCGAGCACGCGAAGCGAGGCCAACTCCCGTTGCCGCTCGAGCAAGGACACAATCGTGCTGTTATAGATGATGGAGAAGGCGATGACCCCGGCGAAGCCCACGAGAAAACTGCTCACAATAACGATGTTTTCGGCCATAGTCTCCTCGAAATCGGCCCTGTTCTGCTCGGCGTCTTCTACAGTGCCTGTTGCGGGCAGATCGTTCACGGTCCGGCTTAGTTCGGCCCTCGCGTGTTCTTCAAGACGAAGCAGAACGGCGTTCATGGCGTACGGGGTCTCGAGGAGCCGGCTAAGCGTCTCCAGCTCCATATAAGCGTTCATCCCAAGGTATTCCTGCACCACCCGGCGCACCACGACATCATGCTTCCGCGTGACCCGGCCCATCAAGGGCTCGATTTCGATGGTGTCGCCCGCGCTTACTTGCAGCTCGCGGGCCAGCGCTTCACTCAGAATCACCCCCTTGCCCTCGATACGCACCGGTTGTCCCTCCACGTTCAGCAACCGGCGCAGCTGGCCATCTGGAACAAAGCCCAGGATGGCGGTGTCATGCGAACACCAGCCGGATCGCAGCTTGAAGGGATACTGTAACATGGGCTCGGCTTGACGGACCCCTTCAAAACGGGCCATTTCACGTAGCGCGGACTCCGGAAGCTCGGTAGTAAACGTGATGCGCATATCCTCCCGCTGCACTTCCCGAAATTGGAAATCCACCATATGGTAGACGGAATCGATAAACACAAGGCCTATGAGCAATAGCCCCGTCGCCACCATCACTCCCCCGACGTTGATGGCCGCGCGAAACTGGTTGCGCCCTACGTTGCGGACGATCATCTTCCATGTGAATGAGAGACTGCGCCAGAGAATCGCGAAGCGCTCTAGCCACATGCGGTGCGCGTGGCGCGGCGCTTCGGGCCGCATGGCCTCGGCGGGATGAATCGCCGCCGCATGCCGCGCGGCGGTGAGGGCGCCTATCACGGCGGCAAAAACACTGAGAAGTATGGCGCTTATCAATAGGTTCGGATGCAGCTGCATCACTAAATCGGGAAACTGGAAGAACTCGACGTAGAGTTCGCCCAACTCCACGGCGAGCCATTGTCCCGCCAGCACACCGCCAGCGCAGCCGGCTGCGCAAAGGAACAGGGCGTAACGAATGTAGTAGCCGCTGACCGTCCAGTTGCTGTATCCGAAGGCTTTCAGCAGCCCGATCTCGGTGCGCTCCTGCCGGACCATGCGGTTGAGAAGCACGAGCAGGATCGCCGCGGCGATGCCCATGAACAACGTAGGAACGATGCGCGCCATGGCCCGCATCTGGTTGATTTCCTCGCTGACAATCATGTTGGATATCTGATCCTCCGCCTTGGTCGTGGCGTGGACCCCGTATCCGTCCAACATGGCGTCAATACGGTCAAGAATGGGGCCAAGCTCCCGCGGATCATCCACCGTGCCGATGATGTCGTTCGACGCGCCCCGCATGTCCATGGCCATGTCGGTGAAGGATTCCGGGACCCACAGTACGCCGAAGCGTT
>PUMX01000131.1 GCA_003552485.1 Candidatus Hydrogenedentota bacterium | reverse complement strand
GCGTCGGCTTGTTCCGCTCGTTTGCTGTAACCTGCGATTGCTTCTTTCTCCGCTTCCATCACGCGTTCAAGCATCTCATGGTTGTCCTTTGCCGGCGGAACTTTTGCGGGCGTTGTCGTCGGTTCGCCGCCCAAAGCAACTATCTTGTTCGCGAGAAACTGGGCGTGCTGCGTCTCCTCGGGAACCTCGGACATAAAGAAGTTAAACAGCTGCGGACGCATCGGCCCGCTGCATTTGGCGGCGTACGTCACGTATTGAATCACGGCCGACAATTCGTTGGCCAGATCCTCGTTCAAAGCGTCAATCAGGTCTTGCTTGTTCATACGATCTCTCCTTCTACGTGAAGTGTTTGGCTAAAGCCCCGCACAAATCGTGAAACGACGGGGCGCTCAAAGGGCTAAATTCCGCAAGCACCAAGCAGTCGAACGGCGATCGGGGTGTGTCTAGCGTCCAAGCATTCCCCCCATATCTCTCCGTCACGAGCAGAAGGCTACCAACCGACTGCGAGGCGTCTGTTCACCTCCCGCCACAAAAAGACCAGAAGCACTTTCTGGAAATCAACCCTTTCCACATTGCATAACACAAATGGATGAGAGATTCATCCAAGATTCTGAAGAATGCTGGAACGACGCTGTGGCAAAAACGTCCCCTTAAACAGATTGCACTCAGTATGCCTTGTCGCGCTACAACCCTGTCAACCTCTGAATTGCCATTATCCCGCCCGGTCAAGCCGCGCTTCAATTGCGCTTGGGATCTTCCGTCCGGGGTGTCTCGATCAGACGGTTGAGATCTTGCTCCCGAGCATCTACGTCATCGCTGGCCGTTGAACGCTGCCTGTTGAGTGATCTGCGCCTGCCCGATCTGCGTTCCAGCGCGTCCCACGTTCCCGCAATCACACCAGCGACCGCCAGTAGCATCACGAACACGCCGGTGACGAGGGCTACATATAAGGGAGTGGCGCTTCCGCGCCGCAACATGGCCATCTCGGGATCGTACGGATCGTAGTATACGTCGACCTGTATGCCCTCGGGATACCGTGCGGCCAGCTCATCGGCATCCAGCGCCGCGTTCGTCGACCCCTCCAGCAACGATATCCGGTCAGAGTAATACACGGATCCGCCCACCTCGTACTCATAGAGCGCCCTGAAGCCTTGCTCATCAAGCCCGCTTTGGATGACGATTCCTTCCACGGTTGGCCAGCCGCTGCTGCGGCGGTATATATCGAGCCCCTGTATACTCCAGACAAGCAGGCCTGCGCCCAGCATGCAAAGCATCCCCGAGACAATAGCTCGTCTCATAGTAATTGCGCCCCCACGTCAAGACGAATCCGTGATTATCGCGCGCGTACGCGCGCCAGCCCAAAACGTACTCGCCCCGAACCCGACAGTATCCTTATACAAAACTACTCCCTCTGGCAAGAAAACGCAAGATCGCTCCCCAAGAAACAATGGCGCCCAGCGCGCACATACGAAACAGCGTCTCTGATATGAGCCCTTCCAGTGAACATTTCGCCGGGGGTTGGGCGGTGAGAGTCTGCATTTGGTTGAACCGCAAAGTATACAGTAAGATAAGGCCCTTTGATGCTGCGACCCTTCAGCGCATCCGCCAGCGTTTACTGTCGGGCGAACGCGCTGCCCCAGTGAACCTAACCGAGTGAAGTACTCCCAGACGACCGACGAATGAAGAATCTACCAGCGCATGTAGGGGTTATCCTAGTCGACCATGGTTCCAAGTTCGACGTGGCGAACGACCAGCTTTTAGAGGTGGCGAAAGAGTACAAGCGGTTGACGGAAGCGCCCATTGTGGAGCCGGCTCATATGGAGTTGGCGGAGCCGACCATCGCTCAAGCATTCAACGCTTGCGTTCGCCAGGGCGCGCGCGAGGTTATCGTGCATCCCTACTTCCTCGCGCCCGGCCGCCACAGCACCACGGACATTCCCCGCATGGTTCAAGAAGCCGCCGCGGACCACCCTGGCGTAAAGGTGCGCATTACCCCGCCACTTGGGTTGGACGCAAATATGTTCTACATCATCCATCGGCGCATCATTGAAACCATCGAAGGTTCCGCCCATGACTAAGGCGGCGCATGCAGGCGCCATCGCAATGTGGCGCCGAGTCCTCGGCGAGGCGCATGTCGCTGAAGATGAGGCCACACTAGGGGAGTATAGCCGCACAACTGCGCCGCGATGGACTCGGCCTTGTTGTATTCTCTACCCGCGTTCGACGGAGGATGTTCAGGCCATTGTGCGCGTCGCTTCGCAGTTCAATGTTCCGCTCTACCCCATATCCCGTGGCAAGAACTGGGGATACGGCGACGCGTGTGCGCCGGGGGACGGCTACGCCATCATCGTGTTCAATCGCATGAACCGCATTATCGAGTTGAATCGGGAGCTCGCTTATGTGGTCATTGAGCCCGGCGTGTCTCAGGGCCAACTCTACGAGTATTTGCGGGCACACGCGCCTGATTTGTGGATGGACGCCACCGGCGCGGGCATGGAAGCCAGCGTGGTGGGTAATGCCTTGGAACGGGGCTTCGGCCATAGCCGGTACAGCGATCATGTGCTCTCGATAGGCGCCATGGAGGTCGTGTTGGGCGACGGGCGTGTGGTGCGCACGGGCCTGAGCCACTACGAGAATGCACAGGCTGCCCACGTGTATCAGCATGGGGTCGGACCTTCCCTGCAAGGCCTGTTTCATCAGTCGAATGTGGGTATTGTAACGCGAGTGACGCTGTTCCTACCGCCCAAGCCCGAATGCTTTTCATTTTTCTATTTGACCATTGAAGACCCCACGGGCATTGGCGGGCTTGTGGAAGCATTGCGCCCGCAGCGCATGGGAGGGTGGGTGCAGTCCGCGGTGCATATCGGCAACGACCTGCGCTTGCTCTCCTCTATGATTCCGTATCCTTGGGAGGCGGTAAACGAACACCCCCCTTTGCCTCCGGACTTGCGTGCTGCACTGCGCCGTCAACAAAAGGTCGGCGCGTGGAACCTAAGCGGCAGCCTCACGGGGCCCACGCCGCTTGTTCGCGCCCAGAAACGAGCGTTGCGCAAAGCCCTTCGGGGAGTCGGCCGTGTACGATTTATCAATGATCGCACCTTGGCCCTGGGCGAAATGCTGACGCGCTGGCTGCCCATTCCTCGCTTGGCCCAACGCGTGAATCTCCTTCGCCCTTACTACGACTTGCTGAAGGGTAAGAGCGCCGACATTTTTGTTAGGGGCGCGCAATGGCGATTGCGGCGCCGGCCTGAGCATGACCCGGCGCATCCGCCGGATCCGCAGGAAGTTGGATGCGGACTGCTCTGGGTGTCGCCCGTGCTGCCCGCTACAGGCGAGGCGGCCGAAACGGTAGTCAATGAGATGGAGCCCATCTTCAACCGCCATGGGTTTGATTTGCCTGTCACGTTTACGCTGGCGGGTGAACGCACCCTCATCTGCGTGATGAGCATCATGTTCGATAAGAGCCTTCTTGAAGAGACGGCGCAGGCGCAGGCGTGCTATGATGAAGCGCTGGACCGGTTGTTTGCGTTGGGATTCGTGCCCTATCGGGCCAGCGCGCAGTCCATGGACGTTCTCTGGAGCGCCTCCGATACCTTCTGGGACGTGTCCCGGCGGATCAAGCGCGCCCTCGATCCGCAAGAGATAATTGCGCCGGGCCGCTATATACCGCCGGCGGCGGACGAATAGCCGCACCGTCCGTACGCGCCGGGAAATCTACGTGGAGCCTCC
Organism: Candidatus Hydrogenedentota bacterium; assembly: GCA_003552485.1. GTDB lineage: Bacteria > Hydrogenedentota > Hydrogenedentia > Hydrogenedentales > SLHB01 > PUMX01. Next base: position 3,341 of record PUMX01000131.1, on the reverse strand, counting down.
AGTGTTTCATCGTTACGTAACTGTGGTTTAACCATTGAGTATGGGAGAATAACGATGAAGCAGCGGCAGATTACACTACTAGTCTTGGCGGCGAGCTTAGCGTGGGCCGGCGCCGTACAGGCGGAACAACATCAAGAGTCAACCGAGTTGAGCGTGGGAGACGAAGCGCCGGACTTCGAGCTCATGCTTGACGACGATATTGCGGCTCGATATCTTGAGCCGGATGCGCCCGAGGACGCGGTATTGAGCCTTTCGGACTTGCGCGGCCAGGTCAACGTGTTGTTGGCCTTCTATCCCAAGGCGTTCACCTCGGGCTGTACCGCGCAACTCTGTGGCTATCGCGACGATTTCGAGACCTTTGAAGCCGCAGACACTGAGATCATCGCTATCAGCATGGACGATCAGGAGGAGAGTTCGGCGTTTCGTGCTGAATACGAGATGCCCTTTCCGGTGATCGGCGACGAAGACGGGCGGATTGTTGGGGCCTACGGCGCGCCTGTGCGCGAGCGGCAGGGAGAAAGCTTTGCGTCACGGTCTGTCTTCCTAATCGACAAGGAAGGCGTGATACGCTATATCGACATGGAGTATGACATTCAGGGCGGCATTGAGCCCTTGTACCAGGCCCTCAATGACATCAAGGAAGAGGAAGCCGAAACGGCGGGGTAATCCTCCGGGATTGCGCGTATGATGAGCAGCATACCCGTTCACAATAGCGGGGCCGCCGGGTCGCCGGCCCGAGGAGCCGGCGGCGCGGAGTTGGAGACGCTAACAGTCACGGAGATCTTTAAGAGCATCCAGGGCGAATCCACTTGGGCCGGCTTGCCGTGTATATTTGTGCGGCTGACGGGGTGCCACCTGCGTTGCATCTGGTGTGACACGGCGTATGCGTATTACGATGGCGAGAAGATGGCGATTGAAGCCATCGTGGCGCGGTGCGAATCCTTTAACTGTCCGTTGGTCGAGATTACGGGGGGTGAGCCATTGTTGCAGGACCGCTCCCCCCTGCTGGCGCAAATGCTTATCGACAAAGGGTTTACCGTGCTTTGCGAGACCAGCGGCGCGCTGCCCATTGACAGGTTGCCCGCTGAAGTGATCAAGATCATGGATCTGAAGTGTCCGGACAGCGGCGAATGCGAGCGTAACGACTGGGATAACATCGCCCGGCTCGGTGAGCGCGATGAAGTGAAGTTCGTTATCGCCTCGCGCCGCGATTACGAATGGAGCCGCGACGTGGTCGATCAGCACGCGCTTGACGAGCGGTGCGCTGCGGTCCTCTTCTCCCCCGCCTTCGGGGCTATCGAACCCCGAGACATCGCCGAATGGATGCTTGCCGATGGCGTCAACGCGCGGTTTCAGTTGCAGATGCACAGACTCATCTGGCCCCCGGGCACGAGGGGCGTGTAGTAGTGAAGGTCGAACTTGCCAAATCTTTCCAGTTCGAGGCTGCTCATGAGAACCCGCGCGGCGGAGAAGCCCGCGCCCGCATGCATGGGCACAGTTACCGGGTTGACGTCATTGGGCGCGGCGAGGTGGATCCTCGATTCGGATGGCTCGTGGATTATGCGGACATTGCCGCCTGGTTCCGGCCGGTGTACGAACAGCTCGACCATCATTGCCTGAACGAGCTCCCTGACATCGAGGACACGCAAGTGAGAGGCCTGGAGCGCTGGATCCAAGAGCGCATTCCCGAGCAGTTTGAGTCGTTTGCCGGCGCGCGCGTCAGTATTGTGGGCGATTGCGCATTCCAGCCCGTGGAATGCCCGCCTGACGAGGCTCTTGCGCTGCCCGCGCGAGTGGCGTTTAGCATCGAGGCTGCCCATGACTTGCCTAACGCGCCTCCGGGCCACAAGTGTAGGCGGCTTCACGGCCATAGTTTCCGTCTGGAATTGGGCGGTGGTGGTATTTCGGCGCTGGGCGATGCGGCGCGGACCCTGTACGATGAACTGGACCACCGCAATCTTAATGACATTCCGGGGCTTGAAAACCCGACAAGCGAAGTCCTCTGCCAATGGATCTGGGACCGGTTGAAAGACGAAACCAGCGGGCTTAGCGTAGTGGTAGCCCGGGAAACCTGTACAGCGAGGTGTGTGTACCGTGGAGAATAACGCCCATCCTTCTTCGAGAGCGGAGTTTCAGGCTCTCGACAAGACGCTGCCTTTCAAAGGGCCCGAAGCCATCGATCGCGAGTGTTTGCAATGCTTCGAATATGAGTACGCCGATAAACGCATCGGTGAGAACACGGAGATCGTCACGACGACCGATGAGTTCACGTCCGTATGCCCGTTTTCGGGTTTGCCTGACTTTGCGCGCGTGACGATTTCATACACACCGAACCGGCATTGCATAGAACTGCGCTCGCTGAAGTACTACCTCATGTCGTACCGTGACGTGGGCATCTGGTACGAACACTTGGTCAACCGGATGCTGGAAGACTTAGTGGCGGCCGCGAAACCCAAACGCATGGACATCGTCATTGAATGCAATCCCCGTGGCGGCCTCAGCAGCACGGTGAGCGCGGCCTACGACGAAGAAGCCTCGTGATAAACGGCGTAACCTTTGGTCTCTTTGCAACAGAGCGCCGCCGTTCCCGATAAGGAACCCTTTCATGCAAAAGCTGCTCCGCCCTGCGTTATACCTGCTGCTCATTGTTGGCGTGCTCGCTCTACTGCACGCCATGCAGCCGGAGGCGCCAGAACCCAGTGTTCAGCGCTTATCCGCGACGGACGCCAGAATGAAGCTCGCGGAAGGCGAAGACGTCATTGTCGTTGACGTGCGCACTCCCGGGGAACAGGCGGGGCCTCACGGCTACATCGCCGAGAGTGTGCTGATTCCCCTGCAAGAACTGCGGTCGCGCGTCAGCGAGTTGGACGCATACCGCGACCACGAGCTCATCCTTGTCTGCCGTACGCACAACCGCAGCGCCGAAGCCGCGGAAATACTGCGCAACGCCGGATTCGAGCGCGTCTCCGTTATGCACGGCGGCATGCTCGCCTGGCGCGAAGCGGGGTATCCCGTCGAAGCGGACGAGTAAGCCGCGCTCACTTCTCCCTCGCCTACTGCAGCATAGCCTTGATTTCGTCGGGCGCAGCGACCTTTCCCGTGGACTTGATCTCGCCGTCCACAATAAGGCCCGGCGTCATCATGACCCCTGAGGCGAGGATCGCGTCGGTTTCGGTGATCTTTTCCAACTCGTATTCCACTCCGAGTTCCTGGGCCGCCGCCTCCGCGTTTGCCGCGAGCTTCTGGCAGTTTCTACATCCGGGTCCTACTACTTGAATCTTCATGATATTGCCTCCCATTTAAGTTAGTGTGGGTTGTCGTAGCTCCTCCAACTCCCAACT
>PUMX01000177.1 GCA_003552485.1 Candidatus Hydrogenedentota bacterium | reverse complement strand
GAAAACCTGCGATTCGCCATCCGCGAAGGCGGCCGCACTGTGGGCGCCGGCGTGGTGAGCAAGATTATCGATTAACGCGCGCAGCGCGTCTGACGGAGTTGACAGCAATGGCAACAAGCCAAAAGATCCGAATCAAGCTTCGGGCGTACGATCACCGGCTCCTCGATCAATCGACCCAGGAGATCGTGACGGCCGCACAACGAACCGGCGCCGGCATTAATGGGCCAATCCCTTTGCCGACCGCCATCTCGAAGTTCACGGTGAATCGGTCGCCTCACGTTAACAAGAAATCGCGCGAGCAGTTTGAGATGCGAACCCACAAGCGTCTGCTGGACATTGTCAGTCCGACGGCGCAGACCGTGGACGCCTTGATGAAGCTGGATTTGCCGGCCGGCGTTGATGTCGAGATCAAACAGTAACGCATGCGCCGCGCCATAGGGAATTGTTGAACCATGCACAAGGGAATGTTGGGCAAGAAACTCGGGATGACCCGAATCTTTAAGGAAGGTGGCGGCATGATTACCGTCACCGTCCTCGAAGCGGGGCCGTGCCCGGTGGTGCAACGCAAGACGACAGACCGGGATGGCTACGAAGCGGTTCAGATTGGGTTTGACGAAAAGCCCGAACGCGTGGCTAATAAGCCGGAGTCCGGGCATTTCTCGAAGGTCGGAGTAAGCCCGCGCCGGACTTTGCGCGAGTTTCCCGTCGAGGCTTCGGACGAGTTTAAGCCGGGGGACGAGATTCGCACGGATATGTTTGCCCCGGGCGATCGGGTTGATATCACGGGCTTGTCCAAGGGCCGTGGTTTTGCCGGCGTCATAAAGCGATGGGGTTTTGGCGGCGGTCCGGCTACGCACGGCTCGAATATGCACCGCGCGCCGGGCTCCGTGGGTCAGGCCGCGGATCCGTCGAGAGTGTTTAAGAACAAGAAGCTGCCGGGCCGTATGGGTAACCGGCGGGTTACCGTGCAGAATCTTGAAGTGGTCGAGGTTGACCCCGAGAAGAATGTGCTAATCGTGCGCGGAGCAGTTCCGGGCGCGAATGGCGGCCTCGTGGAAGTGCGCAAGACGGTGAAAGGATCATAACGGCCATGGCAACGGCGAAAGTCTACAATATGGAGGGCGCCGAAGTGGGCACGGTGGACTTGAACGACGCCGTGTTCAGCGCTGAGATGAATCCTGCTCTTGTGCATGACGTGATAGTCGCCATGCAGGCGGCCCGGCGCCAGGGAAACGCTGAAACCAAGACACGCAAACAGGTGCGCGGTGGAGGGCGCAAGCCTTACCGACAGAAAGGGACTGGCAACGCCCGTCACGGGAGCATCCGTGAACCGCAGATGCGCGGCGGCGGCGTCGTGTTTGGTCCGCACAAGCGCAGCTACCGTAAGAACGTGCCGACATCGTTTAAACGCAAGGCCTTGTGTTGCGCGTTGAGCGACCGGTTGCGCGAGGAAAGCCTGCTGGTGTTGGATGATCTTCCTTGCGCTGCGCCGAAAACCAAGCCGGTCGCGGAAATGGTGCAAAAGCTGCCGCTGTCCAACAAGCGCACGCTGATTGTTACGGCGCAGGCCGATCGCAATGTAGTGCTGTCAGCGCGTAATTTGCAGCGCGTGGACGTGCAGTCGGCGGCCGACCTCAATGCGCTGGATGTGTTTAGAGCGGCCCGCGTGGTTGTGGTGCAGGACGCGCTAAAGACTCTCGAGGAGCGGCTGTCATGAGAAGTGATCCATACTACATTATTCGCGGAGCGATCCTGACCGAGGAATCGACCATTCAGACGGAATCCAAAGGTCATTACGCGTTTCGGGTTGATCCCCGGGCCACGAAGAATCAGATTCGCGACGCTGTTGAAGAGATCTTCGATGTGCATGTGGTGTCTGTGAACACCATGAATTACCAGGGTAAGCGGAGCCGCCGGATGCGCGGCAATTTGACAGGCCGCCGGCCTCACTGGAAGAAGGCGATTGTGAAGCTGCGCGAAGGCGACAGCATTGACTTGATTTAACGGAGCCGACGAAACCCATGCCCCTAAAGAGTTATAATCCGGTGACGCCATCGCAGCGGGCGATGACAGGCGCCGACTACGCCGAGTTGACGGGCGTCAAGCCCCACAAGGCGTTGCTGCGCGCCCGTAAGCAAAAGGCTGGCCGCAATAATTATGGCCGGATCACTATGCGGCGTCGTGGCGGCGGCCACAAGCGGCGCTACCGTGAAGTGGACTTTCGGCGCGTGAAAGACGGCGTGCCCGGTAAGGTTGTGTCCATCGAATACGATCCCAACCGTAGCGCGCGGATCGCGCTGGTGGTGTACGCAGATGGCGACAAGCGTTACATCCTCGCGCCGATTGGCCTTACCGAAGGTCAGTCCATAGAAACGGGCGCGCAAGCGGGTTTTGAGCCGGGCAACACGCTACCCATTTCGGCGATTCCGCTGGGCGCTGAGGTTCACAATGTGGAGCTTGTGCCCGGCAGGGGCGGGCAAATCGCCCGGGCCGCGGGGAACGCATGCCAGATTCTTGCGAAAGAGGGGCGGTTCGCCGTGTTGCGGCTCCCCTCTGGTGAGATGCGCCGCGTTCCGCTTGATTGCCGGGCTACGATTGGTCAGGTTGGCAACGTAGAACACGAAAACATTAACTTGGGTAAGGCCGGCCGTTCGCGCTGGCTGAGCCGCCGGCCGAAAGTGCGCGGCGTGGTTATGAACCCGGCCGACCATCCGCACGGAGGCGGTGAGGGCCGCACCTCAGGCGGACGCCATCCGACCACGCCTTGGGGTAGGCCCACCAAAGGCCATAAGACACGAAAGAAGAACCAACGCTCGGACATGTTTATTGTCCGCCGGCGTCGGAAGAAATAGGCAGCGCAACGCAGGAGAGGCAAAACGGTGGCACGCTCAATACACAAAGGCCCCTTCGTTGATGAGCACCTGGAACAGAAAGTCCGGGCGCACGTGGCCAAGGGCGACAAGCGGGTGATTCGCACCTGGTCGCGCCGCTCCACCATTACCCCGGAAATGGTCGGCTTGACTATCGCCGTTCACAACGGCCAGAAATTCTTGCCGGTGTTCATTTCCGAGAACATGGTGGGCCATAAACTGGGTGAATTTGCTCCAACCAGGACCTTCCGCGGCCACGCCGGCGGGAAAGGCCGGTAATTCGGCAACAAGGAGATTTAGGCCTCATGGCTACAGCCGTTTCAAAAGGGCATTTCTTACGGATTGCGCCGCGCAAGGCCCGCTTGGTGGCCGATCTTATCCGGGGGAAGACCGTTGAGGAAGCCCGGGATGTTCTGCACTTGACCGGGAAGAAGGCGGCGCCTATTTTGACCAAGATTCTCAATTCCGCCGTCGCCAACGCAGAGGACCAGGCGGCCGCGGTTCAGCAGCGTATCGACCCCGACGAAATGGTTGTGCGCCGCGTGACCGTGGACGAAGGACCAATGTTGCGCCGTTTCCGGGCAGCGGCCCGGGGGCGCGCTGTGCGAATCCGGAAGCGAACGAGCCACATTACTGTGGTTATCGGTGACACAGAGGGAGATTAAACTGTGGGCCAAAAGGTACATCCGCTAGGCTTCCGGCTGGGCGTTATCCGCACCTGGAGTTCTCAATGGTATGCGGGACGCGACTATGCCGAACTGTTTCACGAAGACATCAAGCTGCGCGATTATATTAAGAAGCGGCTTTACCACACGGGTGTCGCCCGCGTCGATATCGAACGGGCTGGCCGGAAAGCCAAAGCCCACATTTACACGGCCCGCCCAGGGCTGGTAATTGGTCAGCGCGGCGCGGAGGTTGATAAGCTCCGGTTTGAGCTCGAGAAGCTTACGGGCCGGGAACTGCTTATTAACATCCACGAGGTGCTTAGCCCCGAACTGAACGCCCAACTAGTGGCCGAAAGCATCGCCTCGCAGCTTGAGCGGCGCGTGTCGTTCCGCCGGGCGATGAAGAAAGCGGTGCAGAACACCATGCGCTTGGGCGCCGAGGGCATCCGCCTTCGTGTGGCGGGCCGGCTTAACGGCGCGGAAATCGCGCGGGTCGAGCAGGCGCGGGAAGGCAGTGTGCCGTTGCATACGCTTCGCGCCAACGTAGATTATGGCTTTGCCACGAGTTACACGACGTATGGAACTATCGGCGTGAAGTGTTGGATCTACCATGGCGCCGTGGATCCGGGCGAAAGGGTCTCGGGCATTGCTGAAGGACGGCCCAGCAGCGGACGCCGGGAACGGTCCGAACGGAGCGAACGTTCCGGCCGGCGCGGACGGGGCGGCCGTGATCGAGGCGGCCGGTGAGTCCCCGGCGCTAAAGGAGCGATAACATCATGTTGATGCCAAAGCGAGTAAAATTCCGCAAGCAACAGCGCGGGCGGCGACGCGGCAACGCCAAGGGCGGCGCCAGTATCGACTTCGGTCAGTTCGGTTTGAAGGCGCTTGAAGACGGCTGGGTCACGGCGCGCCAGATTGAGGCGGCGCGTATTGCCTTGACGCGTCACGTGCGCCGCGGCGGAAAGGTATGGATCCGGGTGTTCCCGGATAAGCCGATTACCAGTAAACCGGCCGAAGTGCGGATGGGTAAAGGTAAAGGCGCGCCGGAGGAATGGGTGGCCGTGATCAAGCCCGGCCGGATTATGTTTGAATTGGAAGGCGTGCCGGAAAGCTTGGCGCGCTCGGCCATCCGGTTGGCCGGCCATAAGCTGCCGGTGGCCACTAAGTTTGTGAAACGCGACTAACAGGCGATGGGAGTAACACCGTGAAGGCCAGGGATCTTCGGGATTTATCGGATGAAGAATTACAGGGGCGCTTGAAAGAGCGCCGTGAGGATCTAATGACGTTCCGCATCCAGCTGACCACCAGTTCGGTTGAGAATGTTCGCGCGGCCCGTAATGCCCGGCGCGACATCGCCCGTATAATGACGATTTTGCGTGAGCGCGAGCTGGCCGCGAACCGGGAGGCGAAGTGAGCATGGAAGGTCGAGGGCAGCAGAAAGTACGGGTCGGCGTGGTGACGAGCAATGCGATGGATAGGACCATCACGGTGGCCGTTGAGGGAAGCATTCCTCACCGACTGTACAAGAAAGCCAGTAAACGGACCAAGAAATTCAAGGCGCACGACAAAGACAATGCTTGTCAGGTAGGCGATGTGGTGCGCATTCAGGAAACTCGGCCGCTGAGCAAGACCAAGCGGTGGCGCCTCACGGAAATCATCAAGCGCGCAGACTAGCGCGCTACGGGCCTAGAAGGAAAACGCGGAGTCATGATCCAAATATATTCGAACTTGTCGGTGGCCGACAACACTGGAGCGCGCCGCCTTCTGTGCATCCAGGTGATGGGCGGCACCAAACGGCGCTACGCCCGGGTGGGCGACATCATTACGGCTAGCGTCAAAGAGGCGCTGCCCAACTCGGGCGTGAAAAGGGGTGATGTGGTCAAGGCCGTTGTGGTGCGGACCAAGGCCGATACCCAGCGGTCGGACGGCACCGTCATCCGGTTCGATTCTAACGCGGCGGTGCTCATTAACCCTAACCAGGAACCCAGAGGGACCCGTATCTTTGGGCCCGTGCCCCGCGAATTGCGCGACCGCGGATTCATGCGGATCATCTCGCTGGCGCCCGAAGTGTTGTAGGCAAGGAGCGACCCATGAATATACGGAAAGGCGATACGGTGGTTGTTGTTTCCGGCGCCTATAAGGGCCGCCGGGGGCGCGTGTTGCGCGTATTGAGAAAAGAGAACCGGCTCGTGGTGGAAGGCGTGAACATGATGAAGCGTCACACGAAGCCGACCCAAGGCAACCAGCAGGGCGGCATCGTGGAGCGGGAAGCCCCCATTCATGTCTCTAACGTGAAGCCGTGGTGTGAAACGGAGAAGAAGCCTTCCCGCATCGTGATGAAGCGTCTTGAGGACGGCTCACGCGTGCGTGTGTTCCAGGTGAATGGCGAAGCGCTCAACGACTAAGACGAAGAGGTACGGCGACGTGGCCCCGAGATTGCAAGAGACATATCGCAACACCATTCTTCCCGAGCTTCGGGAGCAGTTCGGATTCGAGAACGTGATGGAAGCGCCTCACCTCGAGAAGATCGTGGTGAACATGGGCGTGGGCGACGCGATTCAGGATCAACGCTTGCTCGAAACGGCTATGAGCGAGCTGGCTACCATCACGGGTCAGAAACCGGCGATTCGCAAAGCGAAGAAGTCCATATCAAACTTCAAGGTGCGGGAGGGCGCGAATATCGCCTGCATGACTACGCTGCGGGGCGCCCGAATGTACGAGTTCATGGATCGGCTGCTGAACGTGGCGCTGCCGCGTGTTCGCGACTTTCGCGGCGTGCCGAAGAATAGCTTTGACGCGCAGGGCAACTACACGCTAGGCGTGCGTGAACAGACGATTTTCCCTGAGATTAACATCAACAACGTTACGCATGCCCGCGGCATGAATGTTACCTTTGTCATAAAGAACGCGCGCAGCGTCGAGGAAAGCCGCGAGTTGTTGCGCAAGTTTGGCATGCCCTTTCGGAATTAGGAGATCGACGTGGCCAAGAAATCCCTTGTCGTCAAAGCTCAAAAGACGCCGAAGTTCAAGGTGCGCGCGTATAACCGCTGCCGCATTTGCGGGCGCGGCCGTGCGTATATGCGCCGGTTCCATATATGCCGCATTTGTTTTCGCACCTTAGCCTTAGAAGGCAAATTGCCCGGCGTGACCAAGTCGAGCTGGTAGAAAAGCAATGAGAAGCTGCGCGCCAGGTGAGTTGAAATAAGGGAAATCCGGGCCAGTAAGAGATTGCTGGGCGTATGGGTAAGCGGAGCCATCTGTTTTCCTTGCTAGGTGCGCTATGGAGTCAACAATTGCAGAGCCCATGTAATCGTGCGGCTGGGCTCTGATGGGAATGGGCGGTTCGTCCGTCCTATGTGTGTAGAGTTAGAGAAGGAAAAGAACAAAGTCATGTCCATGAGTGATCCCATCGCCGACATGCTTGCGCGCATCCGCAACGCCATTCACGCGCGACACGTGCGGGTGAAGGTGCCTGCGTCGCGGTTGAAGACGGATATCTGCCGTTTGCTGCAGGCTGAAGGCTACATCAAGTCGTTCACCGTCGAGGAAGACTCGAAACAGGGT
>PUMX01000351.1 GCA_003552485.1 Candidatus Hydrogenedentota bacterium | reverse complement strand
GAAATGTTGGTTAGGTTATGGTCGATTGAGCGGTTATCATACGGAAACGCAGGCAATCCAGTAAAGGCGAGTACGCTGGCGGCTCCACGCGCTATGGCTTGGGGTATCAACGAAATACAGGGAGGAGGAACCACCATCAAGCCAGCGCCTCAGAGTTCTAAACCCAGCGACTGCCGCTTTCCAGAGCGGCAAAGGCCAACCAGGGGAACCGCCACCCTGTCTTGCGTCTTCGCGCCTTGGCATGACATCACCGCCTCACGCCAAGGCGCTAAGACGCAAAGAACCGCCTATACCGAAGGTTTCTTCACATATAAGCTGAACCCTCAAAAAGCCACCTTTTGAAGGTAACGCCGCCAACGAAAAGTCCCCCTTCGAAGCAGGATGCACGGGGATGTCGAGCAATAAGAAGTCACCCTCCGAGCGGGTATCCAGGGGGATGTCTCGCCAGCATTCACGTATCATTGCATCGAGCTGCTCCAAGGCGGCCGTGGTTTTAAGGCTCTGGCCCATCGATTCAACCGACGTCTCCCACGGAATACCGATGCGGCTATGTAGGCTGTTTAAGAAATCGCCGCCCTCGTTCCGGATATCAGACTCTGTCGTCCCGCTCCGCCTCGGATGCGTCGCATACGTGCGCTGTCCGGCGGCGTGACCTCTGTCGAGTGGAGCCGCGTCAGCGACGGAAAGAGAAGCAATTTTTCCCCACATATTTATGGCCAAAGACGTTCCGGCCTTTCAGGCGGATTAAGCAAGTCAATGCTTTCAACACGGTAGCCATGCTCTAGATCGTTCGTCCAGCGGATTTGGACGACACCGCACATCTTGCTCCCATCGATTGCGAAACGATATGTCCCAGTAATCCTATCCTTCTTATACTGAACGGATGTACCTTCGGGCGTGTACGTAACCGTAATGGGAGAACCGAATGTATCGACAACTGCTGGATTCGAGAGTAGAAAGGACCGCGATAAGCGCTTGTTTCGCCGGAATCCGTTCTTGGCGCTGTGGCGCGCTGCGCCGCCGTTGTTCTATAATGGCGCGCTATGTCTGATGCAACCGCGCCGATACCCGCCGAAGTCAGGGAAAAGCACGCAACGCTCGCCCGCGAGATTGAGCGGCACAACCGCCTCTATTATGTCGAGGCGGCGCCGGAGATTTCGGATCAGGAATTCGACGGCTTGCTCGCCGAACTTGCGGAACTCGAGGCGCAGTATCCCACTCTTCAGACGCCGGATAGCCCCACCCAGCGTGTGGGCGGCGAGCCGCTCGAAGGTTTCGAGACCGTCGAGCACGCTGTGCCGATGTTGTCCATCGACAACACGTATAACCCCCAGGAGTTGCGCGCGTTCGACGAGCGCGTGCGCCGTGGGTTAGATGGCGAGGCGCCGGTGTACGTCGTCGAGTTGAAGATTGACGGCGTGGCCATATCCCTCCAATACCGCGAAGGCGTGTTCGCGCGCGCGGTAACGCGGGGCGATGGCCGGCGCGGCGACGACGTGACGGCGAACGTGCGCACGATCCGTTCGTTGCCGCTGCGGCTGGAAGGGTCGCCGCCCTCGCTGCTCGAAGCGCGCGGCGAGGTGTACATGAAGCGCTCCGAATTGCAGCGCATTAACCAAGAGCGCGAAGCCGCGGGTGAAGCGCTGTTGGCCAATCCGCGCAATACCGCCGCGGGCACGCTTAAACTGCTGGATCCCAAACAAGCGGCGCGTCGCAGGCTTGATGTGCTCACGTACGATGTCGCCCAAATCGAAGGGATGGACCAGACGAGCCATTGGCAAACGCTGACGGATCTGGCGGCCTTTGGCCTGCCGGTCATCGACGGCGCGGAACGCTGCGAAACCATTGACGAGGTGCTCGAAGCCTGCGAACGCTGGGAGCGCGGGCGCGCCGAGCTCGACTACGAAACCGACGGCCTGGTGATTAAGGTCGACAGCGCCGAACAACGCCGCCGGCTAGGCAGCACGTCGAAATCGCCGCGCTGGGTTATCGCGTATAAGTTTCCGGCGCAGGCGGCGCGCACGAAGCTGCTCAACATCCATGTGCAGGTGGGCAAGACGGGCGCGCTCACCCCTGTGGCCGAGATGGAGCCCGTGCCTCTCGCGGGCACGATCGTGAAGCGCGCCACGCTGCATAATTTCGAGGAACTGGCCCGTAAGGATGTGCGGGTGGGGGATGTTGTCGAGGTGCAGAAGGCCGGCGAAATCATCCCGCAGGTGCTGGGCTACGTCGAGGCGGAACGCCCCGCCGATGCGAAGCCGTTTCCCGTTCCCGAGGCGTGTCCGGTTTGCGGCGGCGCGGTGCGCAAAGATCCCGACGGCGCGTATCTGCGCTGTCTGAACTTGCGCTGTCCGGCTCAACTCAAGGAACGGCTCGAACATTTCGCCTCGCGCAACGCCATGGACATCGAAGGGCTTGGCCCGGCCATCGTTGAACAATTGGTTGATAAGGAACTTGTGCGGGACTTCGCGGATCTCTATGATCTTGGCGTTGAAGAGTTGGCCGGTCTCGAACGCATGGGCGAGAAGTCCAGCCAGAATCTGGTCCGCGCCATCGAAGCAAGCAAGACGCGTCCTCTCAGCCGGTTGCTGTTCGGCATGGGCATCCGGCATGTTGGCCGTCACGTTGCTGAAGTGCTCGCGGCCGCCTATGGTTCCATCGATCAGCTTATGGCCGCCTCCGTCGAGTCGCTCGAGAATGTGCATGAAGTCGGCGAAGCCGTGGCCCAAAGCATTCGCGATTTCTTCGACATGCACGAGAACCGCGCCCTTATTGAACGGCTGCGGGAGCGCGGCGTGAATATGGAAGAGGCGCGCGCGGCGGAGCCCGAAGGCGCGGCCGCTGAACCGCGCCCGTTTGAGGGCAAAACGTTCGTCGTGACCGGCGCGTTGCGCCAATACACCCGCGACGGCATCCATGAGCGCATTAAGGCGCTGGGCGGCCGGCCGAGTTCGAGTGTGAGCAGCAATACCGACTACCTTGTAGCTGGTGAAAATGCCGGATCGAAGCTGACCAAGGCCAATGAGTTAGGAATCACCGTCTTGACGGAAGAAGAGTTTGACAAGCTTGCCGGGACGTCTACATGAGTGAAACCCGCATCGAATGCCCCCGGGAACTGAATCAAGACACCGGCCGGGAATTGTACGAGGCTGTCCGGGGTAAACCGTTGCCTTCGGACGGCACGCTTGTGCTTGATTTCTCGGCCACGGAAAACCTGGATTCGCGCGGCAGCGCCTGGCTGATAGCCGTGGCTGACCACGCTCATGAGCACAATGCCGAGTTCACCGTCGAGGGGCAGCAAGGCAACGTGGCCGATTTTCTCAAACTGATCTGGCCGGGGCTCCAGGTTTCCCCGGAACCTAAACCCAAGCCGCCGGGCGTCTTCGAGGTTGTCGGAGACACCGCCTACTCGGTCGTGGATGAACTGCGTGGTTTCAAGAGCTTCCTCATTGACACGCTGTACTGGACATTCATTGGTCCCGTGGAAGGCCGCGGATTCCGGTGGGGCAGCTTTGTAGATGAACTCCATGAAATGGGTGTGCGCGCATTGCGCATCACCCTGCTGATGAATTTTCTCTTGGGCATGATTATCGCCATGCTGTCCGCCGCCCAATTGGAGCAGTTTGGCGCGAGCATCTACGTGGCGGATTTGGTCATGATCGCGTTCGCCCGCGAGTTGGCCGCGATTATGACCGCCGTTGTCGTCTCGGCGCGGACCGGCGCCGCCATTGCCGCGGAATTGGCGACCATGAAGGTGCAGGAGGAAGTGGACGCCTTGCGCGGCATGGGATTGCACCCGGCCCAGTTCCTCGTGGCGCCGAAGGTGTTGTCGCTGGTCGTGTGTTTGCCGATTCTAACGGGCTTGGGCATGATCGCCGGCGTGCTCGGCGGTAGTGTGTGGGGCCTTATCGTGCTTGAATTCCGCGCCGACGTGTGGCTCTCGCAGACGCTGAACGCCGCCGCAATGGGCGATGTGTTTCAAGGGTTCTTCAAGGCGTTCGTGTTCGCGATCGTCATTGTGCTGGTCGGATGCCACAACGGCCTGCGCGTCACTGGCGGCGCGCGCGGCGTGGGCCTGATGACCACTCGGGCGGTCGTCATGGATATCTTCTTTATCGTGCTTATTGATATGATATTCGCCGCCGTATTCTACTATGTCTTGTAGGGTTTGGGCTTATGCCGGATAATCACAACGAAGAAGTACTCATTCGCGTTCGGGACCTTGTCGCGAAATACGGCGACACGGTCGTCCTCGATCATGTCAACCTCGACGTGAAGCGCGGCGAGATCTTCGTTATCCTCGGCGCCAGCGGGTGCGGCAAGACCACGTTGCTCAAGCACATGACCGGCCTGATGCCGGCTTTTTCGGGTTCGATCGAGTATTCCGGCGAAGACATCGCCAAACTCGACGAAGACCAGCTGGCGCTGATGCAGCGCAACATTGGCATTGCGTTTCAATCGAGCGGCTTGTTCAATTCCATGACTGTCGGCGAGAACGTGGCGCTGCCGCTGCTCGAGTACGGCAACGTGGGGCCGCAGCTGAGTGACGCGCTGGTGCGGTTGAAGTTGAGTCTGGTGGGCTTGGCCAACGCCCAGCACAAAATGCCCGGCGAGCTCTCCGGCGGTATGCGCAAACGGGCGGGACTCGCCCGCGCCATTGCGTTGGATCCGCCCATTATCTTCTTTGACGAGCCCTCGGCCGGCCTCGATCCCATCATGGCGTCGGGGCTGGATGATTTAGTGTTGCACCTGAAGAAGTTGCTTGGCATCACGTTCGTTATTGTCACGCACGAGTTGGATTCGATACGCAAGGTGGCGGACACCGTGCTTATGTTGGACCTGGGCCGTGTCATTTTTTCTGGCACGGTCGAGGAGGCCGAGCGTTGCGACGTCGAACGCGTGCGCCAGTTCTTCGAGCGGCGCGCCGATGAATTCATTACGCAACGCAACGTATAGCATGCGGACGGCGTCCTGCTTTCGGGTGCATGAGGGGGTTCTGCAGAGAGTGTATGATACGGGCCCTGATGGCGCAGGGTTTGACTAAAAGCATGACACGCCCAACCGGTTAACAACGCCGTACGGTCGGGGTCTTGTACAGAATGAGGTGGAAAGTCGTTGGCTACGCGCGCGCAAAAGACAAAGGTCGGCATTTTTGTGGTCAGCAGCCTGACGATAATCGTCGTGGCGATCATGATCATCATGGGCTACACGCGGGAGCGGTTCATACCCTATTGGGTCGAGTTTGACGAAAGCATTCTCGGCCTGGGTGAGGGAAGCCCTGTCGTGTACCTGGGCGTGCCCGTCGGCACCGTCGACGAGATCTACGTGACCGAGGATTTCAAAGCCCGGGTGCGTATCGAGGTAAGCGAAGAGACGGTTACGTTGCGCGAGGGCGTCACGGGACAACTGGCGCTGCACGGTATTGCGACCGGCGCGATGTGCGTGTCGTTGAAAGGCGGCGATCCCGATGGGCCGGAGCTGGAGCCCGGGGAGACCATTCCGACGGAGCCCTCGCTGATTGAAGCGGTCAGCAGTCAAGTTGAAGGGATTCTCTACGATGTGGGCATAGTGGCCGGTGAGATTCGCCAAGCCGTCGAAGGTCTCGAAGAAGGGGAACTGCGCGAGTTGACGCGCGACTTTGGCGGGCTGATCAGTGATACGCGGAACGCCATTCAAGAGGTGGGAGAGACTATCGAGGACATGCGGTCGCCCGCCATGGAAACCGTCGACGACTTGCGTGCGCTGGCCCAAGAGGTCACCGGCCTGGCCGAAGACACCCGCGGCCTGCTGCGTACCGCCGAGGAAGGGCTTGGCGCCGTTGAGATAACCGAGACCCAGCAGAAGCTGAACTTGTTGCTCGACAACGTCGCTGAGCTGACTGACCAACTCATGAAGACGACAACCACTCTGGATGACGCCACGCGGAAAGTCAGCCAGCAAACCGACAACGTCGAGCTATATCTGCGCGAAGGCTTGCGGAATCTGACGGAGACCCTCGAGTCCATCCGCCGCTTGACCGATTATCTACAAGAGGATCCGTCGGCCGTAGTCCGAGGACGCGGCCGGCCGCAAGGAGAACGGTAATGTCTGTATTGCGTTTGGGCGCTGTGTGTTGTGTTGTGCTTGCGGGCGCGGGCTGTTTGCGCGCGGACTATGTGCCCACCCGGTTCTATACGTTAACACCAGAGATCGCCGCCCCCGCCGCGGCGCCCGGTGAGGCCAGCGTCGGCGTTCGCACCCTGGACGCCGCCCGCCCGTATCGCGATCGCATGATGTACCGGGACGAGGCCGACGCGCTCCAGCCGTACCACGGAGTCGAGTGGGCCCAGCAGCCGCGCGATGCCGTGACGACCGCGCTCATCGACGCGTTGAAGGCTTCCGGCCGCTTCGCCGATGTGGGCAGGGCCACGGATATGATGGGCCCCGATTTCCTTTTGCTGGGTCACATCCGCCGGTTTGAAGAGGACCGCGCGACAAGCCCGCCTGAAGCGGTCGTCGAAATGGCGCTCGAGTTGCGTGATGGCGAAACGCGGGACGGGGTCTGGGCTGACTCGGTAACCGCGCGCGTCACGATGGAGCGGTCCGGGCCGGACGCGCTGGCTTCGGCTATGAGCCAGGCCGTCGGCCAAGCCGTGGAAGAAGCAGCGGCCGCGATAGCCGAGTATTAACGTAGACCACAGACTGCCCCACGCGCGGTAAGGCGGCCCGGTGCATTGTTAGCGGCCATTGGAAGTTGCCGCGCCCGCGGGCGCGGCTTTCCCTACCATTGAGCCAGGCGGCTTGCCTGGTATTGTTTCAAATCCATACAATATGCAGCAGCCATGCCGGATCGTATCCCAACAGAGCACGATAGCGCCCAGGAATCACGAACCGTTCTAATCGCGTGCGGAGACGTCGCCTATGGCGGCGTGTTAGCGTCGCAATTAGAGATGGACGGCTACGAAACCGAGCGTTGCCACGACGCCAAGGGGGTTTTGCGGCTCGTCAACCGTCGCCGCTTCGACGTGCTCATTCTGGATGTCGACTTGGGGGGCGAAAGCGACGTGGGCCTCGTCTCCTTCTGTCGTCGGCAAAGCCCGGGTACGCAGATCATCTTGCTGTTCGAACTGTCGCG
>PUMX01000160.1 GCA_003552485.1 Candidatus Hydrogenedentota bacterium | reverse complement strand
CGTATGCAGGGTCGTATTCGTAATCGAGAGCGGCATCGAAATTGATGTCGGCGACATGTTCCATGTTCCAATAGGTGTAGGTGCCGTCGGCATTCATTTCGCTGATGTCTGCAACGGGGACCAAATCAAAATAGCCGCGGTCCTCGTTTTTCACGGTGTCATGCCATTGGTTCCTTATCCATCGATAGATTTCGTATTGTTCGGTTTCCTCATTGAAATGTGCGGTCTGGGCAGCTTTGAGGTAGTTATTCATGTTGTATTTCGGAGAGCTGACATCAAAGACATACTCTCCAATAATCACTATCCCTGTGCCGTCATCGATATCTTCAATCTGTCCTGTGGGCAAATCCACATCATTATCGTTATTGTCTTGGTTTTCTTCAGCATGCAATCCTTCTGCGCTCATGCCCACTGCAAAAACGAACGCCAGTGCGATCATGAGCGACAACAAGATTCTCTTCATTTCATGCATCCCCCATCTATTAGTACTGAAATAATCTCTTCTTTTTGCCGATTTAGAAGATTTGTTCATTTTATGTGACCTCATGACGACACTTCTGTGACTTGATAGAACACCCCGTCAATCTTGAAGTGAAGGTATTCCGGATCAACGTCGACAATACAATCACACACTATTAATTCACCATCTTCGGTCTGCCCTTCCATGTACCATTCATCTTCATGGGGATCATATACGTACAAGGAAAACTCTTGAACGTATCCATCCATGCCGTCTGGCAGTTGAATTAGGACTTCTTGTGGAATATCCCGTGATGTCCATTCCATAACTACCTCATCATTCACAGTTTCACTGTAGACGACACCGAGTTCTCCTTCATGTTCATAGACGAGATAGGCTCTCGGGTTCTCGCTGGTCTCGGAAGCGACGGTCACAAGGAATTCGTTGGTCGCACCCACGAATTTCGATCCCATGACGTGTGTGATGCCTTCTGTGTTGAGATCGATGGCATCGAAGGGGGCGCTTGTCGTGATCATGCCGTATTCGATGAGTTCATAGCTTTCGGGAAGATAGAACTGCCCCACGTGGGAATCATGGCCATCACGCCATGCATAAGCATCACTGATGGTGACCAGGGGTTCTTCTTCTAAAGCTCCTTCATATACGCCTTCGATGGTCACATCTTCCACCATCGTGAATGAATACGTCTCGTCATAACTCACAATGGTGTCATCGATCATCCAATGGGAGAAGTCCTCGCCATCGGCAGTGACGGTCGCGACCTCGTTGAACAAATACTCGGTCTCGTCGGTGGAGCCGTTCTCCACGGTGAGGGCGTAGGTATCGTCGAGATCACGCTCATATTGAAGGATGAAAACGGTGTTTTCTGTGATGTCGCTAAGAGGCTTGTCCCAGGCGGGGTCGGCCACGAGATAGCCCGGTTTGTCGAATCCGGCGACATCGGGTGTTTCCTCAACCGCTTCTTTGTCTTCCACATACATGGTATCAATCCAGTTCTCGTTCGCATCCATGAAGACGGCCAAATGCTGCTCATCAGGAGAGAAATGGGCCTTGATGTCCATCTGGCTGCGAACGACGAATTCATGGTCGAGAGGCAGATCCTTGCGGATGTTGCCGTTCACGATCCAGTAGGCGAATTCGTAACCTTCGTGTTCTCCGATGTCTGCATCAAAAGAAATTCGTGAGCCGTGCGGCTGGGGGTCGATGTCAACCGGGATTTCGTTTTCTTTGTCAAAATAGTTTGTGATGCTGATGTCAACGGTTTCCTTTTCTCCTCCACCGGGATCATCCCCGCCATGAAGAATGGATGCGCTCGCCAAGGCGAAAAAGAACAGGCTCACTAACAAGAGCACTTTTTTCATTCTCCCTCACCCCCTTGACCGAAGATCTCGCTGCAACTGAGATTCGGTCCGTGGTCGAGGCTTGAAGCGATGGATTCTTCGAGTTGGAATTCGATGATGTCAATGCGCGGCGGTTCGTAGGTTTTCTCTTTCCTTCCATTTCCCATGTGACTGAAACTCCTCTCGTAAATGTTTTTTTCTACTTGTTTCTTTGAAAAAGAAAGCAACAAAAAATACACGAAAGCTCACAAAAAAAGCTCACGTGTATCTTTTGTCGGCTAGTGAATAAAACAGATGATAAACATGCACAAAAACAAATGTGCTCAACATATCTGCATCCCCTTCCATCACTTTCCCCGGATGAGCGAACCGGCCCCCCGGCCGCTTCGCATCACCCATTTGTAATTCTACCAGAGTTTTTTAGAAATACAAATCGGCTCTATAGTGTGGTTTTGGGGATTTTGTCGTTATAAACGGCCATAGAACTCAGACATGATCGCGCATGTTAAAACAGATTTCTTCCCGAGCCCAAGGTGTTTTTCAGGGTTTTACTTCGGATTTGTGAACGGATGATGGGAAAGCCGTTGCAGTTATGTTAGTTTACACTAGAGGAATTTTCGCCCTTTAAGAATCCTTGTGAAAATAACGCTTGAACAAAGCCGTCATTCACCATGAAAAGACCGTGTAGGGGAAATGGTTCCCCGACACGGTCGCTAGTAGTACCTTGTGTATTATGGATTGTGCTTTGGTGAGTGAGCTCAATCAACGAGCCATTCTTCCTTGAAGCGATAGAGCCCGTAGTGGGCGGTGTAAGAATTCTCTTCGTCGTGGGATTCACCACCGAGAATGTAGAGGGGGTCTCCTTGTTTGTAGACGGCCACATAGCCGATCTCTCGTCCCTCTTCGTCTTGTAGGACACTCAAGACCTCCCAGGTGTCTTCGACGGGACAATACACCTGAAAAGCTCCGGAAGTCGTTCCTATCCCTGTGAGCCAACCGCCCGTGATGAGAAATTTCCCATCATAGGCCAAGGAGGAAGAGTGCGAAACTTGGTGTTCGGGGTGGGGAAGGTCTGCAAGCCATTCGTTTGTCTTGGGATCATAGGCGGCGAGATAGGCTTCTTCGGCATTTTGGGAGCGATACACATAGATGAGACCTTCCACAAGCGCGGCACTTCCGCTTGCCGTGTTGAAAGGTTGTTTTGCCGCAAAGGACCAGCTTTCTTCTTTGATGTCATAGACCAGGGTGTCTTTCACCCTTTCGAAGGAAGGGAAGGGCTCGGCATAGTCTTGACGGTTGCCGACGAAGATATAGATCTTGTCGTCATGGATGACGCTGCCGTTTGTGGCTTGGAAGAATATCGGGGGTTCTTCCAATTCGTGATACTCCCCACTCAAGGTATCATAGCGCAAGGTGTAGGGCTTCACATAACCTTCGTCATCCACCCATTCGCCACCGAGGATAAAGATATCCGTGCCGTGGGCAACGGCATCGAGAAAGCCCGCTTTGGCGGGAAGGTCTTCGTGGAGAACCCATTCTTCGGTGTGGGTATTATAGGAAATGTGCAGACCCGAATAGAAAGGGAAACCGGAAAAACCCCCATCTTCATCCGTCAAGTGCGGTCCCACCCCGCCGATGTAGTGGAGGCTCTCTCCCACTTCGACAAAGCCTTGGCGGTTCGTGCCGAAGCGTTCGCGGACCGGTATGCCGTCGATGGTCTCGGGAACTTCGCTTGCTTGGAAAAAGCCCCTCTCGTCCCGATAGGCCGCATAGAGATGGAGGTCCTTCTTGGGCATGGTGTCTTTCGCGAAAGCTTTCCGGAAGGAAGGATCAAGATACCATCCGTGAAAGACATACCCTTCTTTTGTAGGTGTGGAAAGCTCCAAGAATGACCCGGGATGAAGGATCATTTCCTCTTCTTCCGCAGGAAGTGTCCCTTCTTGTGGATCCAGCCGGAGGGTGTATGTCTCCATGTCTCTTTCGCAAGCGAAAAGAAAGATAAGCGCAAGCAAAGAAAGAAAGGTCACGGTTGTTCTAAGAAGATGTCTTCTCTTCACGGCTCGCACTCCCCTTTCTTCTTTCTTCCCACAAGAAAGCCCCTCCGTGAAGAAGGGGCTTCTTTCAAGCCAATTGATCGATCAAGACATCGATGTCTTTGGGGCTCACGGCACTCAAAGCGATGCGGATGAGATCCTTTCTCGCCACGACAAAAATGCCTTGTTCTTTCAGTTCATCCGCCTTGCCTTGGGGGTCATCCATAGGAATCGTCACGAAGAAGCCCCCGGTGTACGGATGATGCGTTAGATTCTTCGCTTTGGCTTTCTTCATGAATTGTTCGCCGCGGGAAGCCAACACTTGGGAGGCTTCTTTCAGTTCCTTCTTGAACTGTTCGGTCTTTTTGTCGTCATGCAGGAGTTCTTGTACGAGGGCGATACCTATCCTCGGGGCGTTCGACCACTTGGCGCGGGAAGAGACTTGCGTCGCATGGCGGAAAGCCTCGATCTCCTCTTTTCGTTTGGAAAGGGCGATCTGGGCGCCTATGCGTAATCCGTAGAGAGAGAATGTCTTCGAGCCGCTGAAAGCGATGATGGGAAGGATGTTTTCATGGAAAGCGGTGTAGCGGCCGAAGGCCTTCCGGCTCTCTTCATATCCTCTCGGGTCGTAATCGAGATAGGCGATGTCATGAAGGAAGATGACAGGAGTCCCCTCTTTGGCGATGGTGTTCAGGTGGTCTAAGAGTTCTTCCCATTCGGCGTCTGCCAAGGAATAGCCCGTGGGGTTGTGGCAGGGATCGTTCATGACAAGGAGGAGTTTCTTCTGTCTTTGGGCGATCTCTTTCGTCTTCTTCTTCAAGGCTTCCATGTGGAAGCGGTTCTCTTCGTCGAAGAGGGTGTAGGTCTCGGTTTTGACGCCGAATTCGGCGGCGATGCGTTTGTAGACCCAGGCGATGTCGGGAGCGAGGATCGCCTCCCCCTCATCGAGATAGTTCGAGAAGGTGTTTGAGATCGCCCCCGTGCCGCCCGCGGCGGCGGTGATGCCGATATGGAAGGCTTCTTCCAGTCTTTTTCTCTCTTTTCCGAAGACCCACGATTTCAAGGCTTCGTGATAGTCTTTTCCGCCATCCACGGGGGCGTAGGTGTATTTATCCGAAGGAGGGATGGCATCGATCGTCTCTTGCACGGAAGGGAAGGTGAGGAATTCGCCGGCATCGTCGAAAAGCATGCCCAAGGTGGCGTTTATCCTGAGTGCTCCTTCTTCTTTCGCTTTTTGGATGTCTTTGTTGATGGCCATGATGGGATCTGTCATTTTCTTGTCTTTGCTTCGGTTTGCGAGGAAACGCATATCGGAAAGCCTCCTAGGAAAGTGTTCATACGCTTACATGATAACGTTTGCATGAGACTTAGTCAATGCAAAAGGGCCGCTCCGAAGAGCGGCCCTGGTGGTGTTCAGCTGTTCATTCGATGATGAGCTTGACCGAATGGAAATCATGGGCTTCTTTGTCGAGTTCCACCACCACATGCCAACAAGCCATGTCCGTGGTTCCCACCTCGGGGATGGAACGGCTCATGTGGATGTTCAGGATGCCTTCCTCGGCAGTGATCTCTTCCACCCCGTGGCGGATGGAACCGGATGGTTCGTCCACGACGATGAAGAAAAGGTGGAATTCTGCGAAGAATTCCTCGTCATATTGTTCGATGTGGTCACGGAACGAGGGGTCATCCCAACCGAAATCGAAGATGTCCTCATACTCATTCACGTAAGTCTCCAACTCGGACAAGGAATCGATCCAGTAGACCTCTGCGATACCTTCTTCGGGATAACCCACCAAGGGCTCGGCGCGGAAGTTCTCCACTTCGTAGTCCGTACCGAAGACAAGAGACATTGTCTCTCCCTTGTCATCCATTTCGACATCTTCACATGCGGCAAGGATGAACACCATCATGACGCCCAACATGATAACAACAATCCTCTTCATATATAACCCTCCTTCAGACCATGGTTCGACCTGTATCTACCTAGACCTTTAGCATGCGATGGAGAGCATTTCAAGGATACATGTTGAAATGCAAGGAGCATGCGCTGTGATGCAGATGCAGCTTAATAGAATCAATGATATCTTGCACCTTATTCTATTTCAACTAAGGTATACTATTTCTAAGGACGATATTTCCTCCTACTCTCAGTGTTGAACTTTGCGATGTTGAGCAGGTGCGTTTCTTAGTTGCTACAGTGGCCATTCATAAAATATACAGATATCACACTTGTATATTTATGTCGTGGAATTCAAGCTGACTTTTTCGAGAAAAAGGTCTTTGACCTGGTTGATTTCTTCTTTGATTTCTTCGGCGGATATGTTCATCGCATAATAGAAGGGTAGCACCTGACTTTGATAATGACAATTGTGATTCAACATGGTTTTCTTGGACATTAGGCATCGTTTTTCGTCCTCACTCAATAAGGACTCACAGCGTGCGTATTTTACAATTTGTCTGAAACCATGACATTTTTGCAGCTTCTCCAATTGATTTTTACCTTTTGCATAGTCATAGATTTGTTTTTCCACCCAGACGCGCAAAGCAACTAAAACAAGCACTTTGGTGTATGTCATTTCTATAAAACCATGTCCGAAAACATCGCCCGAGAAGTCCTCGATGATTCTCACTAACTTGTCGTTGCTCAATTCACTACCGAATTCGTTTTTCTTATAAGGCCCTTCTTTGTAGTGAAATAGTCCATTAAGCTCTTCTTTTGCAGGGTGCTCTCTTTCTATCAGAGCTTGAATGTATTTGTCGCCCTTTTCTTTGTCCTCATACGAACGCAACGATGACAAGGAAAGCAGATTGTCTTTCTCACAGTCAATTTCTATGGGTTGTATTGCGCGATCACCTTGACACATAACATCGATGTTATAGTAGGTAAATAGATCCCTTTCTCTCCGGATGGTGTGGAGGTTGTTGATTAGGTCTGCATTATGTGTCAGGATCAGGAGCGATTTGTCCTCTTGCTTGCTAACCAGGTACGCAATCTCAAATGCGATGATGTATTGGTTGGGAAGATCGAAACTGCTTATTGGATCATCCATGATCATCATGTTATAGTCGCTGGCATAAAACGTATATAAATGCACCAAGAACGTAATCAGATTCTTCTCACCATGACTGAGTGTGGAGACGGGTTGTCCGAATGATATTTTTGCCGTTTTTTTCTTGTCTAAGAATTCCAAACCCGCTCCGAATTTGGTCTTCAGCATAGTTTCTAGTTGTGTCTTGGCTGTCTTGAGCATGCTATACTGTTCATCTCTTTTTTCAAACGTCACTTTGTGTTCCT
>PUMX01000130.1 GCA_003552485.1 Candidatus Hydrogenedentota bacterium | reverse complement strand
TTGCCGTGCCCCTGAGGCCGGGCAGCTCCGGATACCGTCAGTTCTTTGCGGATGAAACGGGGATCATTCGCTTCACCGCCGATGGTACGGCGGTCTCGGCGGAGTCCATGCCGGTCGAGTGACGCGACTCTGGCTCTTGTTTTTGCTTGCTTCTCCCCTCCCCCCGGTGGGCGCTGGTCCCCCAACGTACTCCCCAGCGCCCACCTCCTTTTCTTTCTCGGGGGACGTTGGGCCGCGCCAAACGGGGGGTGTGCTCCATTCGCGAGGGTCTCACGGTGTGAGTTTGCCTAGAATGACCGGGTGGCGCGCGTATGTCGCGGAGGGCGCATTGGCGGGCGTTCCGCATACGAACTCGTTGGCTAGGATGGCCGCGGATACCGCTGCAATGGCGCCGGTGGGCAATCCGTAGTCCAAGCTGGTGCGAAACACCATGCCGGGCAGTCCTTTCTTGATGCTTTCCACTAGCGGCGTGTGCTTAACGCCTGCGCCCGAGAAGATGACGCGGTCTATGGAGTGTCTCGGCTTCACGAACCGCGCGTAGGCGCGAATTATGCTGAAAGCCACCGCCGTGCTGACCGTGGCGCAGAAATCCTCCATGCTGTGCATCCGGTCCTTGCGCTCCATGATGGCGTCGCGCAAGTAGGCCTCGGGCCCAAACTCGTTGCGGCCTGTGCTTTTGGGCGGCACGCGGCTAAGGAACGGGCTCTCGAGCAGCAGATCGAGTAATTCGTCGATGACGACGCCTCTTGACGCCAGTTTCCCAGAAGGATCGCCCGAATGTGTTCCGCCCGTCATCAGTTGCACGACGCCATCAATGGCGGCCATGCCGGGGCCCGTATGGAACGAGATTACATTGTCGAGCGCGGGTTCCACGACAGTCATGTGCGCTAGCCCACCCAGATGCAGTATCAAGGAGGTGCGCTCCGTGCGGTGAAACAGCGCCCACTCGGCGTAGGCTTGCATGGGGGCGCCTTGACCGCCGGCCGCCATGTCGCGCGCCGAGAACTGGTCGACCACGGGCAGGCCGGTCTGCTCGGCGATGACGGCGCTCTCGGCGAGGTTTAGTTCGCCGGGCTCTCCCTCGCCCCGAGGGGGGACATGCGCGCTATTGTGACCCAGCGAACCCACGATATCGGGCTTCACCCCTTCATCATCCGCGTGCTTCATCATCATTTGGGCGGCGGCTGCGAAAGCGTCGCCGAGATCGAAGTGGGTCAGGGCTAGTTCGCGCAGGCCCAGGCGCGTGCCCGACAGGCGGGTCCGCAAGCCGGGGCTATACGGCCTCAACTCGTGCGCAATGAACTTGACTTGCAGCGACGGCCCCGAGCCTTTCAGGCGTACCAAAGCCGCGTCCACTCCTTCGCAGGCGGGGTCCGACACCAAGCCAATGACAAACCGCGTTTCTTTGCGGCGCAGCGCGTCGATATTCATCGGGTCATGTATCCTGTAATCCTAGAAAGTATGGCTTCAGCGGCGGGTCACCTCTGCGGTTGTTGGTTCTCGATGCGCGCGCCCTGGAAGTAATGAGCCAGAATCCGTTCGTAGGAATGCCCGGCTTCGGCCCGTCCTCGCGCGCCGTGTTGACATAGCCCGACGCCATGTCCCCGGCCTGCGCCGCTGAACACAAAGTTGTTGCCCTCATTGCTCACAATAAACAATGCGCTGGGAAGATTGCCAAGAGCAAGGCGAATGGCGTTTTCGCGGTCGATGGTCACGGCGTCCGATGCGCCCACGATACGCACGGATTTCAAGCGGCCGCTGACGCCGCGTTCACCGGGCTCGACGCGTTGCACGCTCCCCACGGAATAACGCCGGTTCACCGCCTCCGTAAGCTCCGCCCGGCTCATCCGGCGCGTCCACCGGTAGTTTTGTTGATCCGCGCTGCAATAGGCCTGAGGCCGGCTTCGAATCCATCCGCCGGGATCTCCGATAGGCGCCGCGCCTGGATTAGGGCCATCCCGCGCACCGCGCAGGGCACGGTGCGGCTTCGAATCCCACACGTTGTCATTGTTTTCGCCCCAGCCGCCGCAGTTCGCGCTAAACACCGCCGGCACAAGCTCGCCGCCGAGGCCCAGCACCTGCCCCGCTGTGCGTTCAATTGCTTCCGTTGCGCGTGGATGCCAACGCCCGTAACCCGCGTACATGCGGCAGTGCTCGTGGGTGCAGAAATCGAATCCATCGAAGGCGTGTTTGTCGATGCTGTTGACCAGCGTCTCCGTGCGCGCGGCGACGGCCTGGGCTTTCAGCGCTTCCATGGGCCAGAGCGCCGGCATCTCGACAGGCAACACGCCCGCTAGATAATCCTCCATTCCAATCCGCTCATAAACCGCTATGCCGCCGTCCCGTCCCGGCGCGATTTCGAGAACGCCAGCGTAAACGCCCTTATCGGGATTCCGCAGTGCAACGGGGCGCTCCGACTCGATTCGCACGGGGCCTTCCATGCGCGTGGCGCGTTGGCCTTGAGGCCCTTCAAAGGATACCGTGATACGGCCTTCGTCGGCCTTCCGCCCTCGCACCCACGTCCATTCGTCGCATGCTTCCATGCGCGCCCGCAGGGCCTCGGCCTCCGCTGCGCTATCGAAACGGTCGAGGGATACCCAGAATTGACGGTTGTCGAGATAACCGCCGCCCTGAATTGCGACGCGCTTGCCCAACGTGACCACCTCGGCGGGAAACCCCTCGCGCCGCCAATCCTCCGCGAAGGCTTCCGCTTCCCGTTGTTCGCCAGCCTCAAAGCGGCGGCGGAACACGTGATAGCGGTAGGCGGGCGCGCGGCTTTCCGTGGCGCGCACGGTCCAGCTTCCGGAAGGCAACCGCTGCGCGCCGGTGTGGAACTCAACTTTGATCCCGGATTCCGCATCGATGACCACGTCGCGCGCGTTTTCGACGAGCTGTATGCGGAATTCGTCATCGGGCCGCGGCTCGACCGGTGTTGCGGGTTCTCGCACGGGCGCGGGCTGTTCGGTCTTGGGCGGCGCCGGGCGGATTCGCACGGGCCGCGGGCGGGGCATACACGCGCAGATAAGCGCGGCCGCGACAATCACCGCAACAGCGACAATCGCCCACCACCAAATGCTCGTGTATGCGGTTCCGGCCCACCGCCGAATGCGCGAGACCGCCGCGGTCGGCGCAATCTGCAAGTGTTGCACGGCTAATGGCTCCTCTTAAGGAACAGCGCCGGGCTCTTCGGTTTCGGGCGGCGACCAGCCCGGACAGAAGCGCTGCACAGTCCCCTTGCGGATTTCCTTATGGGCGATGATGTCTTGGAAAAGATACGCGCTGTTTTGCGGGGTGCGCGCAAGGCTGCTTTGATCCACGTGAATTAATCCGTACGGTCGGGTATAGCCGTCCAGCCACTCGAACGAATCGAGTAGAGACCGGTGAAAATACCCCCAAATGGGCGCGTCATTCCGTAAGAACTCAAACACAATCGAGAGATGATCGAGCAGACGCCAGCAACGCTCCTCGTCGTCGGTGGTTCCCCATCCTACGCCGGTGAGCAAGACCGGTCGCTTCCAGTCCAGCGCGCGCCGAAGTTCGGAACGGAACCCTTGGGCGTCGGGTGCAGGCCGGCGCGGGCCCGTACGCGCGCCGCTCTCATCCACTCGCCGCCGAAAAGGCGGGTGCAATGTGAAGGGATGAAACTGCACGTCGATCGTCCCCTCGAACGCCATGGCCACGAAATCAAAAGCGTCCTCTTGTGTGTCCAATTCGCGCCAGTAATCCAAGACGGCCCTGTTCCACCATCGGTCCTCCCGGCGCGCGGCGCGTAAGTCCCAGGAGCGCTCGTCCTCGAACGGAAGCACGTGCGTGGCTTCGAGCGGCGCGCCTACACGCGCGCCGGGCTGCTGCTCGCGAATGACCGCCGCTGCCCGAACCATAGCCTCGGTCTGGCGGCGCAGTGCCTGTTCGGCGCGGCGGCCCCGACGTCCCGGGGGCCAGTAGCCTTCCGCGTATCCATAGGCGGCCACGGCGGCTGGCGCCATGATCGGAATCCACCACCGGCAATACGGGCCCAAGGCGTCCATTACCGCTTCCACGTAAGCCGCGAACGTCTCCGGAGCGCGCCGATTCAGCCAACCGCCCCGGCCGGTGAACCATTGCGGCGCCGCGATCTCCTGCAACGCGCAAACGGGGGAGATGCCAAGTTCCCCCATGGTCTCGAAGACCTTGCGGTAATGCGCCAGGGCCTCGGCGTCGAATTGCTCGCGAGCCGGTTGGATACGGCTCCAAGACAGGCTCAAGCAGCAAGCATTGTGACCCAGCGTGTGTGCGAGTTTGAGATCGCTGGCGTAATGCTCGGCGTGATGGGCCCCGTCGCGGCTTGTCGAATCGTGGCGAATGCGGCCGGGCCGTTGTTCCCATTGCCACCAGTCGCTCGCTGTATCATGTCCTTCCGCGCCATGAGCGCACACCGTCGCGCCCCACAACATGGGGGACGGCGCGGCGTCTTCTTCTTCCGGCGTATACGTTTCTTGTGTCATGCTGGCGTTATGGTAGCATGCGGGCCTGTAAATCCGGGAACGCCAATACGTTCTTCTCCCCGGGCCTCTATGGGATCATGGGAGGAAGGAGCAGCCCCCTACGGGACCACCGGCTGAGCGGAAGGAAGGCGAACTCTACTTGATGGGGCCGCGAGAATCCGACAACAGCGTCATGCGCGAAGCGGCTTGGGTGCTGGCCATGCTGCTACGGGACAATACCGGCCGCGCCGCGGTCAACCATATGCGCCGGTTGGCCCGTCGCGCCGGTTATTCGCTGGATGAACTAAGCCGCATGGACGCATGGAAGCTGTTGCCGCTGGCGCATGGTCCGGAGGAAGAAGCCGTCCGGGCGTTCCTGCAATTGACGCGACGCGATCGCGAACGCGCGGAAAAACACCTGGAGTTCTGCCAAACCATGGGAGTCGGGTTCCATCTGGCTGAATCCGAGCATTATCCCGCTGTATTCGCACAGAAGCTTGGCGTCCAAGCGCCGCCGTTGCTATTTACCTGTGGCGAGCTTGATCTGCTGACGACGCCGGCTGCCGCGGTGGTTGGCGCGCGCCGGGTGACAACGGAGGGCGGAGTTCTTGCGCGGCGGCTCGGCCAGACATTCGCCGCTTTGGGCGTCACGTTGGTGAGCGGTAACGCCGACGGGGTCGATAGTGCGGCGCAAGAGGGCGCATGGCAGGCGGGCGGCAGCGTCATAGCCGTGTTACCCCATGGCGTCGGCGAACTACGGGAACCGCGTTGCCTTGACCAGTCGCTCTACATCAGCGAATTCGCGCCTACGGCCCCTTGGGAGACTCATGCCGCGGTGACGCGAAACAGCGCCATCGCCGCGTTGGCGCGGCTGGTGTGCGTCATCGAGCCAGCCAGCATGCACGGCAGCGCCGAAACCGGCCGTTCGGCCCTAACCCACGGCGCGCCAGCGCTTGTCGAGCCGCATCCCCGGCAGCCGGCCCGCGCCAACGAACTACGGGCGCTCGGAGCCGGGTTGCTGCGTCCGGACGGCCGCCTGGACCCCGCCTACATCGAAGCCGCGTGGATTGAGGCCGGGGCTGCCGCCCCTCCGCCCGCGCAAGGCGAGCTGTTTGCATAGACTCGGGCGCAGCGAGTTTTCTAGTGCTGAGGCTGGGGCGCCGTGGCGTTTCGGCGTTTGCGGCGCCAATCGCGGATGTTCAGCGTAAGGCTGATCGCGAACGCAATGATCAGGCCTGCCGTTGTCATGCCTTCCATGAACAGCCGACTGACGTTGACGGGCAGCGTCGCTTCAACGAGGAACACGGTGTAGGAAGTGGTATGCATGGGGCGGCCCATCGCCTCGCGCACCTGCCAGTGCCAATCCGTGCAGATGCAGTAGCCCCACCCGTAGAAGTAGCCCAATCCAACCCAGGAAAACAAGGTCAGTAATTGGACAGCAAGGTTCCAGGGCCGCGTCTTCGGGTGGGCCCACCCGATCAGCACGAACACGATCAGGGCCGTGTGAAACACAAAGAAGAAAACATCCAAGAAAGCGAGCATCTGTACTGCCTGTCTTTAAACTGGTGAAGATTCCGGACTTGCCTGCAGCGCGCTGGGCGTCTACCGTTCCGAGCCCGGTTCCTCGCCATTGCCGATACGATGATCCATGTCTAACGCCGGAAGTTCCGTCGGGGGGCGCCCCACCACGCGCGCGGGCACGCCAACCACGGTGCAATGGGGCGGCACGTTATTGAGCACCACGGCGCCGCCGCCGACCCGCGCTCCCTCGCCGATGGTGACATTACCCAGTATCTTGGCGCCCGCGGCGATAAGCACGCCGTCCCTGACCTTGGGATGTCGGTCGCCCTGCTCCTTACCCGTGCCGCCGAGCGTGACCTCGTGCAGCATGGACACGTTGTCGCCCACGACCGCCGTCTCGCCGATAACGATGGCGGTGGCGTGGTCCATGAGGATGCCCGAGCCGATGACGGCGGCGGGGTGGATATCCACGCCGAACACCTCGGAAATGCGGCTTTGCAGAAACAGCGCCAGGGAGCGCCGGCCTTCGCGCCAGTAGTAATGGGCGGCGCGATAGGACTGAAGCGCGTGGAAACCCTTGAAGTAGAGCAACGGTGTTGAATAGCGCTGGCACGCCGGGTCGCGCTCGCATACCGCCGTGATATCTTCGCGCACCTTGCGGCCAATGCTGGGATCGTGGCGCAGCGCGTGATCGAACAGGTCCCGCATCGTGCCCGACGGGATAATCGAACTTTCGAGCTTGCTCGCGAGATGGAAGCTGAGCGCGTCCTCGAACCGGCTATGATTGAGGACGACGGCGTATAGAAAACTCGCGAGCATTGGCTCGCGTTGCGCGTCTTCCGTGACTTCCTGGCGAATACCATCCCAGACGGGATCATCCATGTTCGTGCTCATAGCTTGCCTTTCCTAATGAACTCGGCTCCCGCCTTATAGCGGAAGCCACTTATCGGCATGCCTTACGCTCGAATAACTTGGGCCTAATACCTTCCGCATCGGACCAGGCGCGGCCCGCCTTTTTGAAGCCGTCCCTCTCGGATATAACAACGCCAATTCCCTTTACCGCGAGCTCTTCTATGAGAAGTCTTTAGCCGGGCCGTCCCCGCTGATCGCGGCCATGCAAACAGCGAAGCACTCCAGAAGAAATAGCCAGCAAACAGTCTCTTCTAGTCG
>PUMX01000503.1 GCA_003552485.1 Candidatus Hydrogenedentota bacterium | reverse complement strand
GCAAGCGTTCGCCAAAGTCCTGCGGTTTCAGAATGAGCCGAGACGTCCAGCCGCTACCGGGTAGTTGCGTGTCGCTGTGCAAATACAGCCGGTTGCACAAGTAATCCCCTGGCGGCACGTGAATCGCGCCGCGCTGGTCAAGCGCCTGCTGAATTGCGTCCGTGTCGTCCGTTTCGCCGTCGCCCTTTGCGCCAAACTCCGTTACCGACACAGGCCGCGCTCTTGCGTCGTCTTGAGTCGCGCCGACGGGCATGGTCCGCCAGGCGGTCAGCCCCAGCGCGCCCGATAATGCGCCATATTGCCAGAAACGCCGGCGGCTCAATTCATGATCCATAGCTTGTTTCTCCGACACTGCGTGCTTCCATTGGTTAAACTGCATACAGCTTATTCTTGCTGGCATGCTTGAAGCAATTCGGGCCGGCGATCGCTACCAGCTTGGGCACATTCCCAATTCACAGGGATAGCTGCGATTGAGGGGCGAATTACGGCGCCGTGTTATGGTTATGTGGTTGTTCATGGACCATTTTATAGGGTGTTACCGAACTTATGGAGGACAATGCGATGTCATGGTGGTCGCGTGTGACAGCGTGCGAGGGATACAAGAATTGGAAAGCAGTGGCGGTCGTAGTGTTGTGCGGCCTGAGTGGGCTCGCGTCTGCCGAGCCGCCCTCGGTCGAGACAACCTGGCGGCATGAAACCATGGAGACGGCTATTGGCAAGCCGGCCATCATTGCGCCGGACGGTGCGCCGCCAACGCTCGAGATTACGCTGCAACATGAAGGCGCGGTCCAAGCGCAGCTCTGGCGCGAAGGCGAGGCTGTCGAAGCGTGGTCCGCAGAACTGGCTGCGGGAGAGACCGAAGAGATTGCCTTGCCGGGGGATAATCTGGCGTTGGGGGCATACGAAGCGCGGCTTGATGTAACGTTTGGCGACGGCGCTACGGCGCACGATCGGTTGCATTTCACTGTGCTGGACGAGTCCAGTGTTCCGGAGAAGCAAAGCCGTATCGTACATGAAGGGCCGGAGGGCCGTTTGCGCTATGTGCCCGACTATCGCGGCAACCGCATCCTCGATTTCTCATATGCCGGATACCGTGGAGGCGGCGTTTCGATCCCAGACGCGCCGGTGCGCGCCGAGATTGAGCCGGGCGACGGCGATGACACGGAACGGATTCAGCATGCGATTGACGAGGTCTCGGCGCGATCGCCCGACGAGAACGGCTTTCGTGGCGCTGTACTGTTAAGGGCCGGCGTGTATGAGGTGGCGGACTCGCTGCGTATTGAACAAAGCGGCGTCGTATTGCGGGGTGAAGGCCCCGGGTCAAGTCGCGCGGGCGTAATGCCCGAGCCGCCGGGCGCCCTGGGTGAGTTAAAAGAGGCCTTGGCGGATGAGCAGGCGACGATCCTGCTTGCCACGGGCGAGGAGAGGCGGATTGTGCTGCGTATCGCGGGCGAGGAAGGCCGCGCCATGGCGGATAAGGGCGTGGAGATCACTGACGCCTATGTTCCCGTGGGCGCGCGCCATTTCCACGTCCACGACCCCGATGCGCTTTCCGTGGGCGACTCGGTCGTTGTTCAGCGGCATGGCAACGCCGACTGGATCCAGGAGATCGGCATGCATGACATCCCACCGCGGCCCAATGGGAGCGAATCGCCGCCGTGGGAGCCGTTTGACCTTGAACTGGATCGCGTCATCGAGGGCATAGACGGGGACCGCGTCAGAATCAACGCACCGTTGACTACTGCTATAGAGCAACGTTGGGGCGGGGGAGAGGTGATTCCGTATGAGTGCCGCCGGATCGAAGAGGTTGGCGTCGAGGGAATGCGCGTAATCTCCGTGTGGCGGCCCAACGAAGACGGGGTCGATGATACGCGGCATGCGGACCGGTTTTGTCATTTCGACAACGTGGTCAATGGTTGGGCCCGGGATCTGATTGTCGAGCATTTCTACGGCACAAACGGGGCTATCAGCACCGGCTACAAGGCGAAGCGATTGACGTTCAAGGATAACGAGATTCTGGTCGCCGACAATGACTACTACAGCGGCCCAGGGTACTCGGCGCGCGTGTTCGAGGAAACCGGCGTCTACACGGGCCGTTACGGTTATCGGCTCCAAGGCCAGTTCACGCTCGCGCGCGACTCCTACACGATCCACAGCCGACATGCATTCACCGTCGGGCGTCACGCGGCGGGAATGAATGTGTTTCTGGATTGTCTCGGTGAGCGGCCGGTGTCAACGAGTCAGCCCCATTTCCGCTGGTCGGTGGGCGGCCTTTATGACAACGTCGAGGACGAAATAGCGATTCAGAACCGCATGTGGTACGGCACATCGCACGGGTGGGCGGGGGCCAACTATGTGGCCTGGAATACGCGCGGCTCGCTGATTGCGCAACAGCCTCCCACCGCCCAGAATTGGGCCATTGGCCATGTGGGCGACAAGCGTAGCGGCGCGCATGCGGACATCATTGCCGATCTGCGGCAAGGCCATTGGGAGTCTCATGGCGAACACGTGCAGCCCCGCAGCCTGTACTTTCGCCAACTCGAAGAGCGCTTGGACAACGCCGGCGCCGAATGACGCTTTCCGCCCCCGCAGTATCGAGCGCGCCGCTGATGATTCTGGGGTCGAGGTTGCGCAATCGCTTCATGGCATGCCAAGTGCTAGGATATCGTTCTTGTATGTGCGCTAGAATGATACCGAATTTCAAACTACAGATAAGGAGAAACCAATGCGATTCAGCGTTGCTCCAACACTTACCCGGCGGTCATCTTCTTGGCTGACCTTGTTAACGATGCTGTGCGTTGTGTTCCTTGGCTACCCGGTCAACGCGGCGGGCGACGGACTGATACTGGTGGAGGATGGCGAAGCCCGCGCTAGCGTGGTAATCGCCGATGATGCGCCGGACAGAGTTACAGAGGCTGCATCCGAACTGGTCCGTCATGTCGCGATGGCGGCGGGTGTCGAGTTGCCTGTCGTCTCGGAATCGCAATCCACGGAAGTATCAAGCCCGCGCATCTATATTGGCGAAACCAACGCCGCGGAGGCGGCGGGGATTAGCGCCGCGGACTTGGAGGAGGAGTTGGCTGTTATTCGCGCGCACGAGGGCGATCTGCTGATTGCCGCGAACGACGCGAACGATGGCGCGCTTTGGGGTGTGTACGAGGTGCTTGACCGGGATCTGGGCGTGCGGTGGTTATGGCCGGGCGAACTGGGCACGTATGCGCCGGCTACGGATCAAGTGATACTGCGTGAGTGGGATACGGAGATCCAGCCCATGATGCGTCGCCGCAACATTCGCACGGGGTATCGGCGCGGCGGACAGGATTTGGGATTGGGCTTCAGTGATGATGATATGCTGGAACAATACCTTGAGGAGCAACGCACATTCCTTCGGCGCCATCGAATGGGCGGGCGCGGGTCGTTCCACACCGCTGGTCATCAATTTGGCCGTTGGTGGGAGCGTTACGGCGAGGATCATCCCGAATGGTTCCACAAACTGCCGATCGGCGCCGTGGACTTCCCCGACCGTGCGCGGCAGCCTATAGAACATGAGGTGCTGGGCGAACTGACCTCAATGTGTGTGTCGAACCCGGAGGTGGCCGACGAAGTGATTCGCTTGTTCGAGGAAGAACTTGATCCCGACGATCCTCGGCCCCACCTGCCCCTCGGCGAAGCTGATTTGCCTGCTCTATGCCATTGCCGCCATTGCCTGGCGTGGGACGCTCACCAGCCGAGCCACCAAGAACTCAGCCAAATGCCCGAGGACGTGCTCCGCATGCATAGGCCGTTTGACGCCGGCCGGCGTTACGCCAAGTTTTGGAGTAACATCCATGAACGCGCGCTGGAGATCCACCCGAATACGGTGGCCACGGCGTTCGTCTACATGAATTACTTCAAAGCGCCGACGGATATCGCGTTTCATGAGAACATGAAGCTGAGCTTTGTGCCGTGGACCGGCTGGTGGTTCCCACGTGAACCCGAGGCGCAGGAATGGATCGAGGAACAGTGGCTCAAATGGAGGGACACGGGAGGCACGCTCTACTACCGGCCCAATTACATGCTTGACGGCGCGTACATGCCCCACGTGTTCAGCCGGGAGTTCGGCGAGAATTTTCAGTTCAACATCCGGCATGGCTCCGTGGGGACCGATTTCGATACGCTCACGGGACAATGGGCGGTACAAGGCCCGACGTTGTATCTGTTGATGCGCATCCACAGCCGCTGGGATGAGCCGGTCGAAGACCTGCTGAGCGAGTACTACGAAGCCTTCGGCCCCGCGGCCGGGCATATCGAAGACTACTTCGACTTCTGGGAAGCGCACACTACGGGCAATATCGACGAGTTCCGCGGGCTCTTCTACAAGTATCAGGCGAACCGGCTGCACAGTTACATGAAGATATCGCACGAACTGTATCCCGAGGAGGCGTTCGAGCAGGCCGAGGTCTACCTGCAACGGGCTGAGGAAGCCGTCCAAGACGTCAACGGCGGGAATCGCTACGATGAGCGGGTTCAGTTCGTACGGGATGGCTTCACGCAGTCACGGATGGGCGCCAACATCGCCCGCATGTTCGCGGAGGAGTACCCCGAAGACGCGATTCAAGACGCGTTCCGTGAGCTTGTTGAGTTTCGCCGATCCGTCGAAGACACGTATGTGACCAACTTGCTGCGTTCCGGGTTCAATGATTACGAAACGTGGGCGGAAGAGTTCGACTTCGGATTCCTTGCGGAGGAGTAACCTCACATCGAAGAGAAGCAGAGGGCGGGCGTCGCGTCTAACTGCGATTTGAGGGTCCACACGGCGGTTCGGGCGACGTGTGGGCCCCGAGACTGAACGATCGAGACGCAGCCCACCGGTTTCCGTCGTGCTGATCAAGCGGCGGTTCATTGGATTATTGTGTTTTCCGCGATGCCTGCCAAAGTACGCGCCCTGCTTTGAGGGTGGGCATCCGGTCTGCAACAGACGCGGCAGCCAGACGCCAGGCGCGCGCCGCATTTGCGCGCGTGGCCGCTAATGTGCTAGTGTGCAGCGATTTCTGACTTCACAGGGGTCCATTCCTTTCCTAAGCGGTCTGGGTGCTTGACGCGCCGTCGAGTCAGCCGCTGGACCCCGAGGAAACTCAAAACCCGATACAAGGAGTTTACAATGGCGCCCGTAACTATGCGCGATCTGCTGGAGGCCGGCATCCATTTCGGCCACCAGACCCGGCGTTGGAATCCCAAGATGGGCCGTTACATCTTTGGCCAGCGCAACGGCATCTACATCATCGACCTCAAACAAACCTTGCGCCAGCTCACCCAGGCCTACGAGACCGTCCGCGACGCCGTGGCTAATGGGGGGCTGGTTCTCTTCGTGGGGACGAAGAAACAAGCCCAGGAAGCTATCAAGCGCGAGGCCGAGCGGTGCGGCATGTTCCATATCAATAGCCGCTGGCTTGGCGGTACGTTGACCAACTGGGAGACCATCCGCCGAAGCATTCGCAAGCTGCATCGCCTGGAAGACATGGAAACCTCCGGCGCACTCGATAAGCTGCCGAAGAAGGAAGTGGTCATGCTTCGCAAACAACGCGAGAAGATGGCCAAGCACTTGAGTGGTATCAAGAACATGGACCGTCAACCCGACGTGATGTTCGTTATCGATACAAAGAAAGAGGCTATTGCGATCAAGGAAGCCGAGCGGCTGGGTATCCCCTGTATTGGCGTTGTGGATACCAATTGCGATCCGGATCCCATCCCGATTCCCGTACCGGGCAATGATGACGCCATCCGCGCAGTCAATCTGTTTTGCCGCGTGATCGCGGATGCGGCGATCGAGGGCATGTCTGAAGCCGAGAAGCGGCGCGCCGAAGAAGACAAGCGCCAGGAGAAGGCGCGCAAGGAGCGCCTGGAGCGCGCGCGCGCTCAAGCGGCGGTTCAACCGGAGGAGGCCCCGAAGGCCGCAGAGACGCAAGCCAGCGAAGCTGAGGAGACTCCGGCGCCCGAGGGCGCGGCCGGCGGAGGCAATGGGGCGGCGCCGATCGAAGAAGCCGGGGATGCCGAG
Organism: Candidatus Hydrogenedentota bacterium; assembly: GCA_003552485.1. Taxonomy (GTDB): domain Bacteria; phylum Hydrogenedentota; class Hydrogenedentia; order Hydrogenedentales; family SLHB01; genus PUMX01. The sequence continues at coordinate 1,129 of PUMX01000503.1, read as the reverse complement.
AGCAGCGCCGAAGAGATAAACACGGAACAGCAATAAGTAAGGAGACACGAAGAACCATGTCGTTTTCAGCCCAAGCGGTGAAGGACCTGCGCGATCATACGGGCGCGGGGATGATGGATTGCAAGAAAGCGCTTCAAGAAACGGACGGCGACTTTGAGAAGGCTGTCTCATGGCTGCGCGAAAAAGGAATCGCAGACGCCTCGAAGCGGGAAGGGAAGACGGCCACGGAAGGGGCGGTCGCTTCGTACATCCACATGGGCGGCAAGATCGGCGTCCTGGTCGAGGTAAACTGCGAGAGCGATTTTGTGGCGCGTGGCGACGAGTTTCAGAATCTGTGCCGTGACATCTGCCTCCAGATCTGTTCAGCGGCGCCACAATACGTGTCCCGCGATGAAGTCCCGCAGGCGGTGGTTGATAAAGAGATGGAGATTAATCGTAACCGCGCGCGGGAGATGGGCAAGCCCGATAAGATGTTGGATAAGATTGCCGAAGGCATGCTCAACAAGTGGTTTCAAGAGGTGTGTCTTCTCGAACAGAAGTTCGTGAAGGATCCGGAGAAGACCATCGAGGAAGTGGTCAAAGAGCTGAGCGGCAAAGTCGGCGAGAAGATCGAGATTCGCCGGTTTGTCAGGTACCAACTAGGTGAGGGCAAAGAGAAAGAGTCCTCCAATCTGGCTGAGGAAGTCGCCCAGGCTCTGGACGAATCCAAAGGCGCGTAGGATCTTGAACGCCTCCCAGTACAAACGTATCCTGCTGAAGCTGAGCGGCGAGGCCTTTGATCCCCATGGCAAAGGCGGCATCGATTTTGAAACCGTGAGTAAGTTTGGCGATGAGATTGTCGATGCGCAAGAGCTTGGCGTGCAGATAGGGTTGGTCGTCGGAGGCGGCAACATCTTCCGCGGCATGGCCGGCGTCGAGACGGGCGTTGAACGGGCCACAGGCGACTACATGGGCATGTTGGCGACCGTTATCAACGCGCTGGCGATTCAGGGAGCTCTTGAAGCGAAAGGCGTTGCGACCCGTGTCATGACCGCCATTGAGATGCGGCCCGTGGCGGAGCCATACATCCGGCGCCGGGCCATTCGGCATCTAGAAAAGGGGCGTGTCGTGATTTTCGGAGCCGGTACCG